>CALYAQ010000129.1 GCA_944393615.1 uncultured Clostridia bacterium | reverse complement strand
CACAAATACTACAAATGGCTATATCAAAAGAAAGATTACAAAAACCGAATAAAAACCTAGGACGCAGAGGATTAGTCTTTGCCCTAGATTATTATTTAGCTTGAAATGAACTTATAAATTGAACCGCGGTATGCCGAACGGCACGTACGGTGGTGTGAGAGGGAATAAATAAAATTATTATTTATTCTCTACTCGATTAATATGGATATGGAGAAAAAATGAAAAAGATAAAAATAGTAGATATAAAAAAAGGGAGTATAGCAGAGGAATTGGAAATACCCAAAAATAGTTATTTGATTTTGGTAAATGGGGAAGAAATATATGATATATTAGACTATAAATATCAAATGTCTGATGAGTTTGTAACAATTGAAATACAGGTAGGAACAGAAGTTGTACAATACGAAATAGAAAAAGAAATTAATGAAGATATAGGGCTGGTTTTTGAGCAGGAACTAATAGATAATCCTAAAAGATGCATGAATAAATGTGTATTTTGTTTTATGGATCAATTACCACATAATATGCGTGATACATTAGTTTTTAAAGATGATGACTATAGATTGTCTTTTTTAACAGGCAACTATGTTACACTTACAAATTGTACAAATGAAGATATAGATAGAATAATAAAGTATAGATTAAGTCCAATAAATATATCGGTACATACCACTAATTTGGAATTGAGAAAGAAAATGCTAAATAATAAAAATGCAGGAAATATTTTGGAATATATTAAAAAGCTATATGATAATGAAATATATATGAATGGACAAATTGTTTTATGTCCAGAATATAACGACAACCAAGAATTGATAAATACAATTAATGATTTGTCAAAATTTTATCCGTATATGGAAAGCATATCGATTGTTCCGGTTGGGCTAACTAATTATAGGCAAGGGCTAGTACCTTTAAGGTCATTTACAATTGAAGAAATTAAAAAAACTATTTTTGATGTAGAAAAATTACAAAAAAGTTTCTTAAAAGAATATGGTTCTAACATTGTATATTTATCAGACGAGTTTTATTTAAAGTCAAATACTGACTTGCCTAATTGCTCATATTATGAAGAATTTCCACAATTAGAAAATGGTGTGGGTATGGTAAGCCTATTTGTTAAACAATTTGAAGATAGATTAAATGAAGTTGGTAGTGTTAAACCTCAAAATACCACGGTTAGTACCATAACTGGTATATTAGTATCACCAATAATTGAAAAATGTGCAAATATTCTGAAAGAAAAATATAACATAGAAATATTAGTTTATCCAATTAAAAACAATTTTTTTGGAGAAAATATCACAGTAACAGGGTTACTTACAGGACAAGATATATACGAACAACTAAAAGATAAGCAATTAGGAGAAAAGCTCTATATATGTGAAAATATGTTAAAAGACGATGCAGATATTTTCCTAGACAATATGACGGTTAAAGAACTAGAAAGAAAGTTAAATATTGAAATTGTAATAATATATAACAATGGGCAAACTTTTGTAAATGAAATGTTGGGAATATAAATAGAAATATAGATAGAAATTAATATGTATAAGAAAATATCCTCTTTATAATTTGTATACAAAAGAGTTTCACTTTAAATTTGAAATTGACTTTTGACTAGAAAAATGGTAAAATATTATTGTAAAAAAATTAATTAAGTAAGTTGGTATTTTACTAACTATTGGAGAACAGCTATGAAAGAGAATAAAGATGTGTACTTTGCAATTGGCGATATTGTAGACAAACACTTCTCGGGTATAGCTTTTAAGGCTACCTATGAAGGAATTGAACGAAATGACGTAAAGCAAATGGATAATGTGCCTATTGATATTATTAGGAGAATTGACGGTATTACCATTGCTAAGACAAAGGACAAAATTACTGATATTGTAGTTCTTCAAGATGCTGAAGATATAATGGAATCAGACATGGAAGGAGCTATGTTTGATTATGGAGGAAGGTACGTTTTGAATTCTATAGGACATTATCATTCATTAAGAAATGTTGTTAAAACCAATAGAATTGAAGAAATTCACAAAATCACATCAGATATGTACGTGATTGTTGATGAACTTAAACAAGCTTATCCGGTAATAAAGTATAAAAGAGTTTAATAACTCTTTTTCATTTAGAAATTATACATTGAATTTGGTATAGATATATACAATAAATGGAAAATATGTATTTAATACTTGACAAAAGTACATAAAAATATTAATATTTATATGCATAAATGCTATTACATATATTCATGTGATGCACAAAAAAAGAGTAGGTGTTAGCTACTCTTTTTCTATGTATTACTTTTTTACTTCGACGAATAGAGGTAAAAGTAATAACATAAATACTATTACACATTCATACACCTCCTTTCTTAAAAAGGATAATTACAAAAATTACCATGTCAATCAAAAAATATCGACAACAAAGGTAATTAGAAAATCAAAAGGGTCTAAAATTTATATAAATATAATTGTAAAAAACAAAAAAATACTTGAATTTATATTAAATATGATATATGATGTATGCATAAAAGGAGAAAAATAAAATGCATAAAAACGCTAAAACGCTTGGGGCTCTACACACACACACACACACACAATTGGATATAATTTACAAATAGGGTTAAGAAAAAGTAACCTAGTTTTAGCATGCAATAAAAAATATATAGAAAAATATAACCAAGAAAACATAAATAAAAATATGTTGTCTTGGTTTTTTGTTGTCTAAAAAGGAGAGAAGAAATGAAAAAAAGAAGTGGAA
>CALYAQ010000128.1 GCA_944393615.1 uncultured Clostridia bacterium | reverse complement strand
CATGACTATGCTTGTGGTGGACATCGGTGGAGGCGGCGGAGGTTACTACGGTGGATATGCTTCAATAGCTACTGGTACATATACAGATGCCTCTGGAGCAGGAGGTTCGGGATATGTAAACCCAATATTAACCAATAGCTCTACAATAGCCGGAGAAGGCAGTACAACAAATGGATATGCAAAAATTACAAAATATATACCTGGCTATCAATACATATAAATTTTTTACTGTATAAATTTATAATTTATGCAGTGTTTTTTTGTTTTTTTAATAATAAATCATAATTCACTATTGACAATCATAAAATAAGTGATATAATGTATAAGAAAAATGAATGGAGGTTCACTAATGCAAATATTAAAAAAAGAAGTAAAAGATAATATAATAAATTCAAGTAAACAATTATTTCAAGAAAAAGGTTTTAATAATACATCAATGCATGATATAGCTAAAAAAGCTAAAATAAGTACAGGAAATATATATAGATATTTCCGTACTAAACAACAACTTTTAGATGAGATATTATTTGAGGTAGAAGAACAGATAGAGGAGTTTTTGGAGTTGATACCAAACACTAGGGAAAATGTAAATTACGAAAAAATATCAAATTTAATAATAGAACATATTGTTAAGTGGTGTCAAGAAAACAGTAGCTCAATGCAAGTGCTATTATCATGTAAGGAAGAAATTCATTATATGAGTTTTAAAATTAAAATGACTAATATGTTAAATGAAAAAGTATCAAATTTAGCACCAAAAACAAAAGGTAAGTCTCCGGATAGTATGCTTATTAGGGCTATCACTAATTCTATGTTTGAGGGCTTGACATATATTGTGGCTAATTCTAGCGATAATGTAGTAAATATGGAAAAATATTTAAAACAGTTTATGCGAGTTACTTTAAATCAAATAGATAATAGAATATTGGATGTGTGTGTAAATGGATAAAATAGCAAATTTTATTGTTGAACATAGGAAAAAGATTGGCGTAGCCTTTATTATAATAATAGCTATATCACTGTTGCTTATTCCGCAAGTTAAAATCAATTACGATTTATCAGAATACATACCAAATAATACACAATCAAAAGTTGCCTTAGATATGGTTAAAAATGAGTTCGGTATGCAATCGATTGCAAGGGTAATGATAAATAATGTTACATTGCCACAAGCAAAGGAATATAAACTACAAATTGAAAAAATTGACGGTGTTGATATGGTTTTATGGCTAGACGATTCTTATGATATATATCAACCTGAAAGTTTTATAGATAAACAGGAAATAGAAAAATACTATAAAGATAATTCGGCAATATTTGAGGTTAGCTTTAGTGAAGATGATTACTCATTATTAACCAAACAAGCTATAAACGAAATAAAGCAATTAGTACCAGATGATGCTAATATGATGGGCTCTGGTATTGATATGAAATCAGCACAAGATAATATACAAAAAGAAATGATATCAATCATGGGAATTTTAATTCCTCTTGTTGCAATAATTTTATTAGTTACAACAACATCATGGATAAGTCCAATATTATTTATAGCTGTAATTATGGTTTCAATTATATTGAACATGGGAACTAATGTTATTTTCCCTTCTGTCTCTTTTATAACTTACAGCATAGCCGCTGCTTTACAATTTGCTGTAACAATGGATTATGCAGTTTTTATGTTACATCAATTTGAAGAAGAAAAAAAGAATACGAACAATGTCCAAGAGGCTATGAAAAGAGCATTAGTTAACGCTACATTAACTATAATGTCTAGTTCAACTACGACAATAGCAGGTTTTTTAGCTTTAACAGGAATGAGTTTTGCAATTGGTAAAGATATTGGTCTAGTATTTGCAAAAGGTATAGTACTTAGTTTAATATGTATAGTATTTTTAATGCCATACTTAATTATTAAGTTTAATAAGCTAATAGAGAAAACATCTCATAAACCATTTGTACCTTCTTTTGAAAGGTTTAGTAAGGTTACAGATAAATGTAAATGGGTAATTATAGTATTAAGTGTAATAATTATTATACCTTCATACATAGCACAAAAAGAAAACATATTTGAATATGGTGTATCTTCGTTTGGTGGTGGAGAGGGTACTGTTGCTTATGAAGATGAAAAAAAGATTGTTGAAAAATTCGGAAGAAGTAACCCAATTGTACTATTAATACCAAACCAAAACTATTTATCAGAAAAAGAAATGATAGCAGAAATAGAAAAATTAGATACTATAAAACAGGTACAATCTTTAGCTAATACTGTTTCTGAAGGAATACCATATTCTTTTATTGACAAAACATTATATAATAAGTTTCAAAATGAAAATTACACTAGAGTTATAATTTATTCAAAGACGTCTTCTGAAAGTGATTTGGCAACTAAAACTGTAGAAAATATAAAGGGGATAGTTAAAAAATATTATGGAGATAATTACTATTTGACAGGAAATATATTAATTACTTTAGATATGAAAAATGTAATTGAAAGTGATTATAGCACAGTTAATATGATATCAATATTAGCAATAGTTTTAATACTATTACTTACATTTAAAAATATATTTTTGCCAATTTTATTAATTTTAGTTATAGAAGCAGGAATATATATAAATATGGCGATACCATATTTTACAGGTTTACCATTAATATTTATGGGATACTTAATAGTAAGTTCAATTCAATTAGGTGTAACAATTGATTATGCAATATTAACAACAAATAACTATATTATGGCTAGAAAAACCATGGATAAGAAACAAGCTAAAATGGAGGCTATAAAGAAAAGTTTACCAGCCATATTATCTTCAGGTGGAATAATGGTATGTGCAGGTTATTTAATTAGTTTCTTATCATCGATGAGTGCAGTATCAGATATGGGAGCTCTAATAGGAAGAGGAGCCTTTATAAGTGTTGTTTTAGTTATTGTTTTATTGCCACAATTATTAGATGTTTTTGATAAAGCAATTTCTACACATATTATTCCTAGAAAATATAGACTAAAGTATAGAAAGAAAAAAATCGAGAGAAAAATTAGATTTAAAAAAACAGAAACATATAAAAAGCAGGTTGAAAAGTTAAATAATTTAATTGAAAAACAAAATGAAAGAAGAAAAAGAAAAAATAATAAGAAAATAGAAAAAATACAGAAAAAGATATACAAATTAGAAAAAAACAAAAAAGAACTGGAGGAGGAAAAATGAGAAATAAAGTATTAAATGTAATAGCAAGTACAATACTAATGATAAGTTTAAGCAGTATTGTATATGCAGGAGAATTTACACAAAAGAAAAATGAGACTATATATGTTAATTTAGATGAATTTGGTAGTGTTGAACAAATAAACGTATATAATGAATATTTATTAAATAACCAAGAACAAATAATTGATTATGGACAATATGAAAGTATTCAAAATATAAATACTAAATTAAGTCCATTACAAAATGATAATGGGATAATATGGGATACTAAAGGTCTAGATAGGTTAGCATATATGGGGAAATTGCCTAATCAATATAGTAAAAATATACCTTGGACAGTTGATGTATCATATAGGCTAAATGGTGTTGAAAGTAACCCGAAAGATATCGTGGGCAAAGATGGTGTAATTGGAATTACGATTAGCGTAATTCCTAATAAAGAGGCGAATACATATTATCAAAATAACTATATGTTACAAATAAGTTCTACTTTTGATATGACAGATTATATAAGTGTAGAGGCAAAAGATGCAACAGAAGTTACGACAGGTATGACAAAAACATTTATGTTTGTAGTTCTTCCGGGTCAAGAAAAAACATTTGATATTACAATTGGAAGTGATAAATTTGAAATGACTGGTTTTACACTTGCTATGATACCTTTGCAAGGAGATATATTTGATGCTATTGTTGATGTTGTCAAAGATAAAAGTGAAACGGAAGATGCTTTTAATAGTTTGGATAAAAGCTTAAATGCAATACTAAATGAAATGAATAGTATGACTTCTGGTTTAACTACAATGATAGAGGGAACAAAAACACTAAATTCTGGTACAGATAAAATATATGAATTATCAGAAGAAAGAAATGAAAGTATAGAACTAATAAAACAAGATTTGACACAATTATCTGACTTGAGCAAGCAAACGGTTAATAATATCGATGCGTTAAAAAAACAGGTTAATAACATTAATGAAATGTTAGAGATAATGAGTAAAACAAATGAAGAGTTAATAGAAAATTTAATAAATGTAGAAAAAGATTTAGATGAATTAGCTGATAGATTAGAAGATTTACCAGGAGATTTAAAGCAATTAAAAAATCTATTATCTGATAGCATAAATATGTTGGAGGCAACAAAAATAATGTTACAAGCACAATTAGCTGGTAGCAGTTTTGATGCAAGTGATATAATAGATAATTTAGAGAGTATAGGGAATAAAACTCAGGAAATAGCACAAACTGCAGCAACAAATGCAGCACAAGCAGAGGCTCAAGGAGATATGGCAACAGCGAATATATATTATGGAATACTTTCTCAAGCACAATCTATTGGTAGATCTCTAAATACAATACAATCAGAATTAGAAGAGTTACAAGAAGTAACTAATTCAGGAACTACAGCTGGAACTGAAATGATAGAAAGTATAGAAGATATACAAAATGATTTGAAAAAGATAATAAATATAAATAATAGGTTAATTGAGTATTCAAAAGATGTACCAGGGTATATATATAATATGGAAGATACGATAGATAGCATGATTACACATATAGAAACAATTAACAAATATTCAAAAATGTATTTAGAAGATAAAGAAGATATATTGAATTCACTAACAAATATTCAGGAAATTTTAGCAAAACTACAAGATGTAGAAAAAACAGCAAATAGATTAGTGAGTAATATACAATCAAACTTACAGATTATAGATAATGAAATATACAAAGGAACATCAAATTTAACAGAGGGTATGGTAGATGTATTAGGTAATACAAAAAATATAACGAAACAATCAAATAATTTAAAAAGTTCTAAAGATGCAATAAAAAACATATTACAAAACAGAAATGAGCAACTAGAAAATGAAACAACAGTCTTTAATATAGATCCTAATGCCAAGGTGGTGTCTTTTACAAGCCAAGAAAATACTTCTCCTCAAAAGGTACAAATATTATTAAAAACTAAAGATATAAAACAGGAGTGTTTTACTGATATAGCTGATATAGAAAATAGTCAAAAAGATACAAGTATATGGGATAGAATTGTTCATATATTTGAAACAATATATAACGCTATAATAGGTTTATTTAGATAAGTTTAATGTATATTTCTGGTTAGTGTAGTTTAGAAAATTGACATTGATAGTATATAATGTAAAACAATTTTTTTGAATTCTTCTACACTTAAAAGAGGAAAAGAAAATGCTTGATATACTAATAGGTTTCAGCTTGTTTGGATTATATATGCCAAAAATAACTTTATAATTATCAGGTAATGTATTGGAGTATTATTACTAGTTTCCATATTGCTTACATTTCGTGTTTTGCGAGTTTGCAAAAAGTATTAATGGCAATTACCTGTTTTACAGCAATGGTTATTTGTGCATTGTGTCTTGTATCGGCACTTATTAAATGGGTAAAGAGCAGTTATATAGTTGTTAGACTAGAAGAAGGGGAAGTTATTAAATGTGACTAACCCTTTTTTTGTAGAAAAAAAGTTAGTAATTTCTACTAACTTTTTAGCTTTATTCTCTATCTATCCATTTAATTAATCCTAAATCATATTTATTTATAAGCATTGGGTGATTTGGTATTACTCTATAAGTATATGCATATTGACCACCGTCTAGTAATTGAAGTTGAGCAGTACATGTATATGTATTTTCGCCTGTTTTTGAAATTTCCATAGGCGTTATTTCGATATCTTCCAATGTACCGTTTTCCTTTATTTTTGCAAAATATGTTTCAACACATAAACTTTCAATTGGTATAACAGAAGTTTCAATTATGCAAGATACTGTAATATTGTTTCCGGCATCAACATTGACCTCTTCAAAACTCATGTTTTTTCTAATTTTAACAGTGCTCCAATTATTTGAAATGTTTTCTTTCCATTCGTAGAATGAAAGAACCTTTTCGCTATCTTGATAATTATCTGAAGTTGTATTTTTAATTTGTGGTATATATAAATTATTTGTATAATCTATTACCATTCTTTGTGTACTATATTGATGTCCACAAGAATTAATAGAATTTTTCATAATTTTAATCCAGTTATGAGGTATACCATTTTCATCCCTATCATAGAAAGTAGGAATTATTTCTTCTTCTAATATTTCATAAATACTTTTACTATCTGCATCATCTTGTGCATCAAATGTTTTATATGAGTTTACATTTCCAATAGCCCAACCGTTTTGTCCGTTATAGCCTTCAAACCACCAACCGTCTAATATACTAAAGTTGACAATACCATTTAAAGCGGCTTTTTCTCCGCTGGTTCCGCTAGCTTCAAGAGGCCTACGAGGGTTATTTAACCAAATATCGCAACCACTTACCATATATCTAGAAATTTTCATATTATAGTTTTCTATAAATGCTAATTTACCTTTAAATTGTGGTTTTTTTGCTAGGTCAATTATATATTTTATTAAATCTTGACCTTGTTTATCTGCAGGATGTGCCTTACCAGAAAATACTATTAATACAGGTTTATCTTGATTACTTACTATTTTAGTTATTTTTTCTAAATCTCTAAATATTAAAGTTGCACGTTTGTATGTTGAAAATCTTCTTGCAAAACCTATAATTAAACAATCAGGTGTAAATGATTTTAGTACTTCTTTTGTTGTTTCAAAATCAATATAATTTCTACTATATCTATTTTGTATACTATCTTTTATAAGGTTAATAAGTTTTTCTTTTTGGCCACAGTGAACTCTCCAAAGTTCTTCGTCCGGTACTGTATATATAGCATCCCAAGTTTCTGGAATGTGTATTTTTTCTTGCCAAAATGGTTCGAAATAGCTGTTATATAAATCTTTTAATCTAGGTTGCAACCATGTACATGTATGAATTCCGTTGGTTACGTGTGTAATAGGTAATTCAGCATGTGATAGTGTAGGCCATATATCTCCAAATAAGTCTTTAGTAACAGATTCGTGTAATTTGCTAACACCATTTCTTTTACCGGATAATTTAAAGCCAAGCACTCCCATATTGAATCCCTGATTGTATGCAGGTGCAGGTTTTAATCCTAACTCCATAAAATCTTTTTTATTTAAGCCTAGATATCCCCAATAGTTAGAAAAATATTTTTCTACTAAAGCAAAATCAAAAATATCATTTCCAGCAGGTACAGGAGTATGTGTTGTAAATATTAGTTTAGAACGCGCTAATTCTTTGGCTACGTTATATGATACATGTTGTTCATGCATTATTCGTTTTATTAACTCTATTGCAACAAAAGAAGTATGACCTTCATTCATGTGATAAATGGTAGGGTTAAGGTTTAGTTTTTTTAACGCTTGCATACCGCCTATGCCTAATATTATTTCTTGTGCTATTCTAGTTTCTGTTCCACCACCATATAATCTTTGAGTTAGTAGCCTATCTTCAGGTGTATTAAGTTCTAAATCTGTGTCTAGTAAGTACAGATTTACTTTACCTACTTGAATTTTCCATATTTTAATATGTAATTTTCTATCTAAAAAGTCTATACTAAAAATTACATCTTTTCCGTCTTCGTCTTTGACAGGTAGTATTGGTAAGTTATCAATATCTACATTTACGGCTTCATAGGTTTGGTTACCGTCAGTATCAACTATTTGATTTGAATATCCTTGTTTATATAAAAGACCTATTGCAACAAATGGTAAACCTAAATCACTTGC
The DNA here is from genome assembly GCA_944393615.1 of uncultured Clostridia bacterium. Classification (GTDB taxonomy): domain Bacteria; phylum Bacillota; class Clostridia; order TANB77; family SIG350; genus CALYAQ01. The sequence continues at coordinate 2,333 of CALYAQ010000128.1, read as the reverse complement.
AGATTTACAATGGTCTCCAGATAGTATTCCAAGTCCACCTGCATATATTGGTAATATTTCATCTAACCCATATTCTGCTGAAAAATATGCAATTAGTGAATCTTTATATCCTGGATAATTTTGATCAAACCACGTATTGTTATTATGCATGTATCCGTCATAATAACCAATTATTTCGTTATATTTTACTAAAAAATCAGGATTTTTAGAAGCTTCTATAAGTGTGTTTTGATTTGCTTCTTTCAAAAACTTGATTGGATTTTTATCTACTTTTTTCCATAAAACAGGATCTAAATTTTTAAATAACATTAATGAATTAATGTTCCAAGTCCACCAAACATTATTTGCTATATCATATAATTTTGATATGTTTTCAGGTAATTGAGGCCTAACAACTATTTTACCAAATAAATACACAATAATCCCCCTTTAAAATTATAAATAATTTATATAATAATATATTCTAAATTTACGATATTATTATCTATTAAAACATTCAACATGTCAATGATTTTTAAAATTAATATAGACAAATGTATGTATTTGTATTATAATATATAGATACTAAAAGTATAAATGAAATATATAATTTACTAAAAGATAAAATACATAAGCAACAAATGAAGGGAGTAAGATTATGGGAAATAATCTATTTGAAGAGTACAATAATGTAATTTTGCAAGGAAAAGTATTGACAGACAAAGTTTTTAATCATGAAATTTATGGAGAAAAATTCTATAAATATGATGTGGAAGTGGCTAGGCTTAGTAATGCTACAGATATTATTCCAATATTGATTTCGGAAAGACTGTTATTAGATAATAAGCTATCTATAGGAACGATAGTGTTTATAAAAGGACAATATAGGTCATATAATAGTGCTAGCGAAGTGAAAAATAGACTGGTATTAATGGTATTTGTTAAAGAGTTCGAAATACTTTCTGAAATTAATGTTGCACAACCTCAAAATGAAATTACATTAAATGGTTTTTTATGTAAAAGACCTGTGTATAGGACAACTCCATTAGGAAGGGATATTGTTGATATGTTACTTGCAGTAAATAGAGCATATAACAAATCAGACTACATACCTTTAATTGCTTGGGGAAGAAATGCAAAGTATTGCAAAGATTTAGTCGTTGGTACTAATATAAATATAATAGGAAGAATACAGTCTAGACAATATGAGAAAAAATTTGAAGATGGCTCTGTAGAAATAAGAAGAGCGTATGAGGTTTCAGTCGATAAATTAGGATTAGTTGATTAAGAAAGAGGTAATCTTATGAATGAACAAACAAAAATAGGTTTAATAGCTATATTTTCAATATTATTTTTAATATGTGTAAAAGTAATTATAACTGATTTACCAAAAGAAATGGAACAAAGAGGTTTTATTGAATATAAGGCTGATAGTATAAAGACTCATATATACTTAGAAAATATGAGAAACCCAAGAGTTGATGTGATATACAATATGCAAGATTTATACAATTATTCAAATGTATTTGAGGCAGATAATTTGAATATAAAGTTGGATACATATACAAGTGATTTTTTTAATAAAAATAGTTTAATTATTATAACAATTCAAGAATCAAGTGGTTCAATATCAAATTCTGTTTTGGATGTTAAAAAGATTAATAGTTCTACAATTGATGTAATAGTAAATAGAAAAGTGCCTGAAGTAGGTACAATGGACATGGCAATGAGCCATTTAATTATAGAACTTAGTAAATCGAGTTTAAAGAATGTTACTGATATATTGATAAATGGAAAATAAGAATTGACAAGTTTTAAAAAATAATATAAGATAAAAGAAAAAGAATTCTACATATTAGCTTACATTAATTAATTTATATGCATAAAGGAGAAAAATAAAATGAGTAAAAACGCTAAAACAGTTGGGGCTGTACACACACACACACACACACAATTGGATATAATTTACAAATAGGGTTAAGAAAAAGTAACCAAGTTTTAGTATGCAATAAAAAATATATAGAAAAATATAACCAAGAAAACATAAATAAAAATATGTTGTCTTGGTTTTTTGTTGTCTAAAAAGGAGAAACGATATGAAAAAAAGAAGTGGAATAACATTAACAATGCTAGTAATATATATGGTAATATTATCAATAATAATGGGAGCAGTAGTATTAAATTTAGGATATAACAATCAAATAGAAGAATTGGATAAATCAACATATCAAGCAAAAATATTAGACTATATAGAACAGTTTACGACAATGAAAAACTATTACACAATAAAAGGAGAATACAACGACGAGATAATGACAAGACAAAATGAGCAAGATATATACGGAAGAACAATA
>CALYAQ010000127.1 GCA_944393615.1 uncultured Clostridia bacterium | reverse complement strand
TTCTTTTCACGCTCCATTACTAGTTTACGCTTTGCAAGTCGCTATCGAGTTCGCGACAAATACGCCTCTTGGGACTTCCACCCTAGATTTATGACATGCCCGTCATACAGAAAAAAATTGATAGAATTTTCTATCAATTAATCAGTTGTCTGTTCTTTTGTCTCTGCATTTTCCTGTTTTGCAACATGGACTTCTTTGCAGATAACAGTGTAGAGTTCTGCTGCGGCTTCTTTTGCTGCGGCTTCTTCCTCTGCATCAAGGTGGTCATTTACCGCGTCCGTAACACGTGTAATGACTGGCTCAACTTTTGCCTGTCTTTCAAGTTTCTTCAGACGCTGGAGGAATTCAAGTGCTTCCGCATCTTTTGCTGCTTCTTCACGCTCGTGAAGAAGCTTTGCTTTTTCTTCCGGAGTAAGCTCATTTGCTTTTGCAATACGCTCAGCCTCATACTCTTCGTATGCTGCACGGAATCTTGCTTCATCTGCTTCACGCTGTTTTCTAGCCTCGTACTCTGCGATGGCTTTTTTATGCTCATCTGAAAGTTCTGACGCCTTAGCCGCATCTCTTGCTTCGATATCAGCTTTTGTCTGTTCATATTCTTTCATACGAGCCTCTCTGGCTTTTTCTTCTTTGTACTGGGCAATTACTGCCTTGTACTCTTCTGGGCAATCTGAAGTTTTGTCTTCCGTCATGTTCGACACCTGTGTTGTTGTTTCGTTCGTATTCTGTACATTTGCAACATTTTCCTGGCTAGCAGGTACTGTTGCAACGTTGTCCTGACTTGCAGGTACTTCAGTAACATTTGCTACTGCAGTTGGTTCTTCCACAACATTTTCCTGGTTAGCAGGTGCTGTTGCAACATTGTCCTGACTTGCAGGTACTTCAGTAACATTCGCTACTGTAGTTGGTTCTTCCACAACTCTAAGTGTGGTATGTTCATGGCCATCACTCGTTTCTTTTTCGTATACAACCGAGTTGCCATACCTATCGCACACTTCACAAGGCTGTAGCACATCGTCATTTTTGCTTTCCTTAAAATACTTATACAGCAGGAATGCAATAGCGACCACTGCAACGGCCACTACGCACAGGATAGCGATACCCAGTGCTACTGACCCAGGAATCCATGGTTCCATTTTTTAATTCACCTTTGTACGTTTTTACAACGACAATAAATGTCGATGTTTTGGAGGATTTTTTTAATCCTTTTATATTATAACATATAAATTATAATTTTTCAATAGTTTTTTTAAAAAATTATGTATACCCTAAACAAAATATAAAGGACTATATGTCCATATAATCCTTTAATTTTTTACTTCTACTTGGATGACGTAATTTTCTAAGTGCTTTTGCTTCAATTTGCCTTATTCTTTCCCTTGTTACAGCAAACCTACGTCCAACCTCTTCTAAAGTACGTGGTTTTCCGTCCTCTAAACCAAATCTTAGTTTTAATACCATAGCTTCCCTAGGTGTTAATGTTTGTAGAACGTCTTCCAATTGTTCTTTTAACAATGTATATGAAGCTAAATCTTGTGGAGAAGGTGCATATTCATCAGGTATAAAATCAGCCAAATGACTGTCATCTTCTTCACCTATTGGTGTTTCTAACGAAACTGGCTCTTGTGCTATTTTTTGTATTTCTGCAACTTTCTCAACAGGCAAATCCATTTCCTTTGCTATTTCTTCTGGTCTAGGTTCTCTACCTAATTGTTGTAATAAATTTCTCGAAGTACGTATTAATTTATTAATAGTTTCTACCATGTGTACAGGTATTCTAATTGTTCTAGATTGGTCAGCTATTGATCTTGTAATTGATTGCCTAATCCACCATGTTGCATAGGTACTAAATTTAAACCCTTTATTGTAATCAAACTTTTCAACAGCTTTAATTAGCCCCATATTACCTTCTTGAATTAAATCCAAAAATAGCATTCCTCTACCCACATATTTTTTAGCAATACTTACAACTAATCTTAAATTTGCTTCAGAAAGTTTTTGCCTTGCATTCTCATCACCTTCAAGAACTTTTTTACCAATTTCTAACTCTTCTTCTGGTGTTAACAACGGTATTTTACCGATTTCCTTTAAATATAGTCTAACTGGGTCATCAACAAAAACACCTTCAGGAACAGACATATCTGTTAAGTTTAAGTTCATTTCCTTTTCAACTTTTTCTAATTCTTCAAAATCCGGTTCGTCTATATCAAGAATAACATCATCTGCAACTTCTTCAATTAAATCATCATCAATTATTTCATCAATATCAGGTTCTTCTTTTTCATTAACAACCTCTACACCTAATTTTTCCAATTTAATATACAACTTTTCTATTTCTTCAGGTGTAACATGCAATTTATATAATTTTTGCATTATAGTTGATTGATTAACTTCCCCCTCATCTTTACCTAGCTCAATTATACTTCTAATTGCTTCTTCTTTTAACTTTTGTAATTCCTGTTTTTTATCTTTTTTATTTTCTTTCACATCTTGTACTTCTTTAGTAACCGGCTTTTGAGGTTTCAATGCCTTTTTAGGTTCAACTTTTACTTTTGAATTGTTTTTAGTACTCTTTACACTTTCTTTTTTAATAGGCTTTTTAATAGGCTTTTTTGATAACTCTTTTTTTGACTTATCAACCTTGGAAACACTTTTTGATTTTTTAACAGTAGTTGCCACTACTTTTTTTGTAACTTTTTTATCCACTTTATTTTTTGTCTTTTGGATAGGTTTAGTATTAGAAGTTTTAACTGCTTTTTTAACAGGCTTAACCTTAGCTGATGCTTTAGTTTTATCAAGTTTCTTTACAGGCTTAGTAACTTTTTTAGTATCTTTAGTTGTTTTGGCATTCTTTTTAGCTACTGCCTTTGTTGGTTTCACTGTTTTATTATTCTTAACACTTTTCTTTGATGCTGTATTAATAGTCTTAGTTTTCTTACCTGTATTTGATATTTTATCTTTCTTCTTTTTATTTTCTTTAACTGGTTTTGTAACTTTTTTAACTGGCTTGTTATTCACTTTTTTAACCACCTTTTCATTTTTTTTATTATTATTAGGTTTACTTGCCATACTAAACACTCCTTATATCCTTTTAATTTTTATTAAAATCTCGCTTAATTCTTTTTCTAGCTCTTCTTTATCCTCAATATTTTCTTGAGTCAATATTTTTGATATTTCTATTTTTCTTTTTTCTAATTTGTTTTTTAATAATGTTTTTGCAATATCCTCAATTATTTTTCCAATATTATTATCATTATATTCAAGACATATTGTTGAAGAAATAATTTGCAATTCTTCATCATTAGAAAAAAGTTGCAATGCATCCATTGATTTATATAGTTCATTTTCATAATATGAATAAAGCACTTCAATTATCTCTTTATATTTCAAATTTTCTATGTAATCTAAATTAACCTTTTGCTTTATTAAATTATATATGTTAATATTTTTCTCTAAAAGTAGGAAAATTATGTACAACTCTGCTTTTTGAGTTATATTATTATTATTAGCCTTTTTTAATTTTAAATTTGTTTTTTCACTAATTGCTGATATGTTTTTTAAATCATTAGCATATTTGAATTTAAGCTTATTTATTTCTGCATAAATAGGTTCTTTAGTTATACCTGTATCGTCCGAAATTTTCTTTACATATACATCTATTTCTATATCATTATCAATAACTGCTAATACCTTTGCCATTTCATTTAAAAACTTTACTTTTTCATCTATTTTGGTTATATCATATTTAGATAAAAGCAAATTTAGCTTGTATTCCACCAATGTAATAGCATTATTTATTAAATTATTAAATCTGCCAGAACCATATTTGATTATGTATTCATCTGGATCTTTAACATCTTTTGTATCTAACTGCAATACTTTTACTTCGCAACCAGCCGAAGATAATATATCTAAACCTCTTAATGTCGCTGCTTGTCCTGCTTCATCTGAATCATAGCCAACTACAATTTCTTTACAATATCTACTTAATAATTTTGCTTGTTCAACTGTTAAAGCTGTGCCTAATGATGCAACAACATTATTAATACCTCTTTGATGTAGAGAGATTGTATCCATATAGCCTTCTACTATTAGTATCTTATCCACTCTTTGCTTTTTAACAACATTCAGTGCAAACAAATTTTTTCCTTTACTATATATAACTGTATCAGGAGAATTTATGTATTTGGGTTTGCTATTATCCATTACCCTTCCGCCAAAAGCAATTACTCTATCGCGTATATCTACAATAGGAAACATTAATCTATTTCTAAATTTGTCGACATATCTGTTTTCTTTTTTCTCTACAATTGCACTTTTTAATATCTCTGTTTCTGTATATCCTTTTTCTTTTAGGAAGTCAAACATTTCATTTCGATTTATTGAAAAACCTAGTCCAAATTTTTTTATTGTCTCATCATCTAATTTCCTATTATATAAATATTCTAAAGCTGATTTACCTGATTGCGAATATAGATTTTTGTAAAAATGGTTTGCCACTTCTTTATTTAGCATATAAATTCTGTCTTTTTCATCTTTCATCTTTTGATTATATGGTGTCATTTGTCTTTGCAATGTTATACCTGCTTTTTGTGCTAGTAATTCTATAGTATCCATAAAATCAATTCCTTCAACCTTCATAACAAAACTAATAACATTACCGCCTTCTCCACAACCAAAGCAATGATAAATTTGTTTGTCTGGTGAAACAATAAATGAGGGCGTTTTTTCTTTGTGAAATGGGCATAAACCAGTATAATTTCTGCCTGCTCTTTTTAGTTGTACATAGCCTGATACTACATCTACTATATCATTTGCGTTTATAACTTCTTGTATTACTTCTTCTGAATAGCCTGCCATTTTACCACCTACACTTATATATTTCTTTTAAATAATTCGATATATAATTATTCGACAAAAAACAAAAAAATCCTTCCAATTATGTGAACAATTATTAATAAAAATTTTATACTACGTTATAAACGTTGATAAATGTAGAAAAATAAAAGAAAAGAATAGAAAAATTTTTTTATTCTTTTACATAATATGGATACTTCGCATATTAATATAACGAACTATAAAAATCATACTATCAAACTATAATCTTTATTTTTTTATTTCTTCTTGCATCTCAAAATTATTATATGCATAATCTAATAAATACATTAATCTTTCATAATTTCCAATTAAAAATAAATAGCCCAATATTCCTTCTAAAGAAGTTGCATTTTTATATTCAATAATACTAGCATTTTTAGGTATTGTATTAGAGTCAGCATTTCTTGCCCTTCTTACAATATCTAATTCTTCATCTGTTAAAATAGATTTTAGCTTTTCTATAATTCTAGCTTGTGATGATGCCTTTACATACATAGTAGTATTTTTATGTAATTTTGCATTACTAGGTATTCCTTTTTGTATCATTTTGTCACGTATATATATTTCAAAAACGCTATCTCCTATATATGCCCATATCAATGGTGACATATCATTTACTTCTAATTGGCTATATATTTTGTTAAACACTTAAATCTTCAACCCTTTCTAGTGTAATTTTACCTATCTTACCAGTTTGGAATTCATCTAAAATTATATGTCCTATTTTGGTATAATCAACATTCCCCCCTGATATTAAAGCACCTCTTTTTTGTCCTATTTTATCTAATAGTTCAATAGTCTCGTTATATTTAAATTCTTTTTCAATTTTATATCTTTCATATAGCATATTCAAATAATCTTCATGTTCTTTTAGTTTTTCTAAAAATCGAAAAACAACTGTTTCAATATCTAATATTTCATCTTTTATACAACCAGCATAAGATAAGTTAAGTCCTGTATTCTCTTCAAATTTAGGCCATAATACCCCTGGCGTATCTAGGAGTAAAATATCTTTATTAACCCTTATCCATTGATTTTGTTTAGTAACACCCGGTCTATTTCCTACTTTTGCAATATTCTTATTTACCAATTTATTTATAAATGATGATTTGCCAACATTAGGTATACCAACCACTGCTAGCTTTATAGCATTATTTACTATACCACTTTGTGCTAATTTTTCTTTTTTATCTTTATTTAGTTCATATACAATATCAATAACTTGTTTTATACCGTTTCCTACAATAGAATTTACTAAAACGCATGGTATGTTTTTACTTTTAAAATATTGTATCCATTTTAGATTTTCACTTTCTTTTGCTAAATCTGCTTTATTTAATATAACTATTCTTTTTTTGTTATTAACTATGGTATCTATATCAGGGTTACGACTAGATATAGGGATACGAGCATCTAAAATTTCAATTATAATATCAATTAATTTTAGTTGTGATTGTATATCCTTCTTAGCCTTTAGCATATGACCTGGATACCAGTTGATCGAAGTTTTGTGACAACTTTCATTATTATTCATACTTTTTCACTTCCTTATTTCTATAATTTTTTATTTTTATACCAACTACTCCTTACAATTAAATCTTTTGCCATAATACTTCTCCTTTCTTTTTTAATTTTTCTAAGTTTTTATTAATTTTATTTTTTATTTAAAAATGCAAAATCTATTATGATGAAAGCCTTATTTTATAAAGGTTTGAAGAAGTGTTTCCATAAATCCAAGTTTCACAGTTAATCTGTACAGATGGGAACGATTTTTTATCTTCATTTTTTCTTTATTTCCCATATTTTTACTTCCTTTAATAATTTATATTTTTACATAAATGATAAGGTTTTACTCTATCCTTTACTTGTTTTGAATATAAAAATAAGAAATCATTTATATAAATAGAATTAATATCTCTTAATTTTTCTTTTATATAATCCAAAATTACTATCTGACTTGAGCGTATTTCAACCTCATACTTAGATGACATTTCAATTTCTTCTTTACTATCTACAATATTCGCAAGTTCTTCATTATATTTAATGCTCTTAATGTTTGTGGAATTTTATAATCTGCACATCCTATTAGATGAGAATAATCAACTTTTATTTTTACAATATATCTCTTTACTCTTGTTTTTTAGATATATTTATTATTTATTTTTATTTCCTAGTAATTTTATCTTTTCAGCATTATTAAGTATATTTAATTGGTACTTAGCAATTTCACTTAATATCTCAAATCTTTCTTCTTTACTTTTTCCTTCTTTAATTAATTCTGCATTATGCGATTCCAAATTAGATAATACCGTTAGTTCATTTATCGTAGCATAATCTCTAACATTAGATGTTTTTGCCAAATTAGGATTTAATTCTCTCCATTTTTTGGCAGTTGTATTAAAAATAACAACGTTTAAAATATCAGCTTCTTCCGCATACTTTAACCATTCTTTATTTTTATAATAATCGTTATCTGGTAATATATAATTTTTAATAGCATCAGTATGTATTAAGTAATTATTCTTTGTTAAAATCCTCTTTACGTTCCATTCTCGATTTTGATTTTCTAATTCTTTTAGTCTTTCAAATTCTTTTATTAAATATAATTTAAAAACAGGACTAATCGCAGAAGCAAATTCAAATGCAATGTCTTTATGTGCATATGTTCCTCCATATTTACCACGTTTTGAATATATACCAATAGCATTTGTTTTTTCACACCATTGACTAACGCTAAGTGTAAAAGTATGAAGCCCAGCCTGTTTTATAAACCCGTCGAATTCGACGGAATTAAAATTTGGATTATAAATTGATTCCCATGTTCCTAAAAATTCCAAAGTAATTCTATTTCTTAACCAATTTCGAATTATATCATCTGATGTTGACTTTCCTTCTTTAATTTTAGTAAAGTCTGATATACAAATATAATCACTATCGTTTACATTAACTATATTTACTTTAACATTTTGAACTTCTATAATTTTATTTTTCAATAGATTTCCCCCTTTTTATAAAATATGTAAAAATCTCAAATTAAAAAATGCTGATTTATCAATACTTTGACGCTAGTTTTCTTTTTGTACGTGCATACTAGTTAATTACGTTTTTATTAATATTATTTTCACTCAAACATATAATTTTTTTGACTAAAGTCTTATATTATAAAGGTTTAAGTAGGTGTTTCCATAAATTCAAGTTTCACAGTTAATCGACATTTTGTGACAACTTTCACTATTATTCCATTTTGAAAATAACTGCATCTCTATTTATATTTGTAACTTTGATTTTACTCTTTTTCCACTGCTTCAAATTTGGGTAATACACCGATTTTATCTGGAGTATGTGCAGGAAGTTGATATATATCATGTCCTGGAAAAGGATTTGCCTCTATAAATACAGGCCCATTTGGTGTTATAGATATATCCCAACCGACATATCTTACACTAGGAATAACCTTTGCCGCATCATTTACTAATTTAATACATTCTTCCCACATAGGTATCTTAAAGCCAACTATACTAACCCCTGTTAATGGGTGTCGGCTATATATTTTTCCATCCTTATCTTGAGCAGGATATTCAATAATTCCTGTATATTCATCTATTGGTGCAGCCATTCCACCACTATTAATATTATCAACAAAAGCACCATTTCCAATTCTTAAGAATGCTCCAACAATATGAGCCTTATTATTTTTTAGTATTGTTACTAACCTTATTGTGTTAATAGAATGTGGGTGTAAATTGTTTAAATCTTGATGTTGATAAACCAATTCTTCAATTAGCATAAAATTATTGTCTTGTAAATATTGATATATTTCCTCTGCATTTTTGAACTCTGATAATTCTATTTTCTTAACACCTTTACCACATGTTCCTAATATGTCCTTTGCAACAAATACTTTTTTATCATTTATCCAATTTATTACAGTTTGCTTGTCCTCATCTTTTATAGACAAAAAATCTCTTTTTAAATACTTTGAAAAAATATTATTAAATTTAACCTTATTATCAAAATCTTCAAAATGTTCTTTAGAATTATACTTAACAATAAAGGCATTATTCTTTCCACGTGTTAAATATGTTTGCCTTTGTTCAGGATTTAAGTTGTACATTTCAAATAGTGAATAATCTAAATAACCCGCACCATACTTTATTCCACAAATAATCATATCAAATATAATGTATAAGTATGATTTGTTGGCTTTTTGTGCTACTTGCTTAGCAACACTTATCATTCTCTTATAGTCCATAGCCATAATTCTTTTAAATAAATATTTAATTTTACTCATAATTTTCTCCTTTATATAAATAGTTATAGATATAGAATATAAGAGCTAATTAAAATATTAACTCTTATAGTAGATAAATATTAGTCTTTTTTCTCTTCAGCTGTTTCTTCAACTTTAGCAGTTTCAACTTCTTGTGCAACAGTTTCTTCTACAGCTGATGTTGTTGCTTGTTCTACAACTTCTTCTTTTGTTTCAGGTACTATAACTTCTTTTTCTTCTTTTTCGCCTTTAACAAATATTTTTTCTTTAACTTTAGTTGCTTTACCAACTCTATCTCTCAAGTAATTAAGTTTTGCTCTACGAACAATACCCTGTCTTACAGTTTCTACCTTTTCTACTAATGGAGAATTAACTAAAAATGTTCTTTCAACGCCTACACCATAAGATATTCTTCTTACAGTAAATGTTTGATTTACACCTCCATTTTGTATTTTAATAACTGTTCCTTCAAATACTTGAATTCTTTGTCTATTACCTTCTTTTATTCTAACGTGTACTTTAACAGTATCTCCAACTTTTATAGAAGGTTTATTTTGTTTTTGTTGTTCTAATTCAACTGATTTTAATAAATCCATTATTATTCCTCCCTTCATTCAAATTTTAATGGTTATTTAATAAATCTATTCTTTTTTCTTGTGTTAATTTAATTGACTGTTCATTTTTCCATTTATCAATTTCTTGGTGATTACCTGATATTAATACATCTGGTACTTTTACGCCATGGAAAATCTCTGGTCTTGTATATTGAGGATATTCTAAAAGTCCATTTTCAAACGTTTCATTATCTGCTGAACCTTCCTTTAAAACCCCTTTTACAAATCTACTAACAGTATCAATTAACACTAAAGCAGGAAGTTCCCCACCTGTTAATACATAGTCACCTATGGATATTTCCATATCAACTATTTCATCTAGCACTCTTTGGTCAATACCTTCGTAATGGCCACATAGTAATATTACATGTTCTAGATTAGCAATTTGCTTTGCTACTTTATTAGTTAATGTTGTACCTTTTGGCGTTAAATATATGACTGTTGGCTTATATGTAAGTTCTTTTACAACATATTCGTATGCATTATATACAACATCAGGTTTTATAACCATACCGTTGCCTCCACCATAAGGATAATCATCAACATGTTTATGTTTATCAGTAGAAAAATCTCTAATATTTATTACCCTAAATTCTAAAATGTTATTTTGTTTCGCTCTACCAATAATACTAGTATCTAAAACTTCGAACATTTCAGGGAATAGCGTTAATATATCTATTTTCATATTAACCCCTCAATTTTATTAATAATAATTGTTTTAGAAGAAATATCAATTTTAAGTATAACATCTTTAATTGCAGGAATACATATATCATTTCCTTGAATTAATTTAACAACATAAACATCATTACTTTTTGTACTAAATACATCTACAACTTTGCCTAATTCCTCTTTTGTATTATTATCAATAACAACACAATCTAAAAGGTCAGCTATATAATATGTATCTTTAGGTAATTTTAGTTTATCTTCCTCGTCTATAAATATATATTTTCCTTTGTAGTGTTCAACTTGTTCAATTGTATCAAAATTTTCAAATTTGGCAATAACCAAATTTTTATAATACCTAACATTTTGAATATTTAACCTAATCTTTTCATTATTAACTTCTACATAAATTTTTTTTAATTTATCAAATCTTTTAACATCATCAGTATATGGGTAAATTCTAACTTCACCCTTTAAACCTTGAGTATTAACAATTTGACCGATTTCTAGATATTCCACTTTTATACACCTAATCTAAAATTTCTATAGTAAATTTTTTACCATATTTTGCTCCTGCAGCTTTCATAAGAGTTCTAATTGATTTAGCAATTCTTCCTTGCTTTCCAATTATTTTTCCAGTTTCAGCAGGATCAACTTTTATTTGGTAAACACTACTTTGTCCATTTTCAATTTCATTTATTTGTACAGCTTCTTTGTTATTTACTATACTTTTAATAATAATTTCTAGAACTTCTTTCATAATTTACCTCCTATGCTTCCTTTGTGATTCCAGCTCTTTTAAATAAAGATTTAACTGTATCTGTTGGTTGAGCACCTTTTTTAATCCATTCTTCAACCTTTTGAGCATCAATTTTTATTTCTGATGGTTCTGTCATAGAATTATATGTACCTATTTGTTCTATAATTCTTCCATCTCTTGGAGATCTTGAATCTGCAACTACCACTTTATAAAATGGTGCTTTCTTTGCCCCTGCTCTTCTTAATCTGATTTTTACCATTTCTTCACCCCCTTATAATTGCTAACTTATATATGTTAAAACGGCATTTTTAAATTTTTAAGGTCATCCATATTTTTCAAATCCTTAAAATTCATTTTACCCTTTTTACCACCATTAGACATCATTTTCTTCATCATTTTTTTAGTAACGTCAAAGCTATCTAATAATTTATTTATTTCAGGTACTGGTCTACCACTACCTAGAGAAATTCTTTTTCTTCTACGGCCATCAATTATTTTTGGGTCTTGCCTTTCTTGTATTGTCATTGATTGTATAATAGCCTCCATTTTTACGAACTCTTTATCGTCAAATTCAACATCTTTTAGCTTATTGCCAACGCCCGGCAACATTTTTAATATTGACGAAAATGAGCCCATCTTTTTTATTTGTTGCAATTGTTCTAAATAATCTTGCATAGTAAATTCATTTTTACGCATTCTTTTTTCAAAATCAACCGCTTTTTCTTCATCAAAAGCTTCTTCGGCTTTTTCAATTATAGACATTATATCTCCCATGCCTAATATTCTTGAAGCCATTCTTTCTGGCGAAAATTCTTCAATATCGCTTAATTTTTCACCAGTTGCAGAAAACTTAATAGGTTTTCCTGTCACTTTTTTAACAGATAAAGCTGCACCTCCACGTGTATCACCATCTAATTTGGTTAGTACAACACCGTCTACACCTAGCTGTTCATTAAAGGTTTGAGCAACATTTACTGCATCTTGACCAGTCATTGAGTCTACTACTAATAATATTTCGTGCGGTCTTATTGCATTCTTTAAGTTTTTTAACTCCTGCATTAAATTATCGTCAATATGTAACCTACCTGCTGTATCCACAATTACTACATCGTTCATTTTAATAGTTGCTTCTCTAATTGCACTAGAAGCAATATTTACTACATCTTTTGAGTCTGGTATTGTATATACTGGTATATTCAATTGTTTTCCCAAAACTTGTAGTTGATCAATTGCAGCCGGTCTATATATGTCACATGCAACTAGCATAGGTTTTTTCCCTTGCTTTCTCAATAAATTTGCTAATTTCCCTGCAGATGTTGTTTTACCACTTCCCTGTAACCCAACTAACATTATAACTGTGGGTGGGTTTGGAGAAAAAGCAATTTTACTTTGTACACTTCCTAATAATTCAGTTAACTCATCTTTTACAATTTTTATAACTTGCTGTCCTGGTGTAAGAGATTTTAAAACATCTTGCCCGTTAGCTTTAATTGAAATATTTTCTGTAAATTCTTTAACCACTTTATAATTTACGTCTGCCTCAAGTAATGCTAGTTTTACTTGCCTAGATATTTCTTTTATATCATTTTCAGTAATACGAGCTTTACCTTTTAATGAATTAACTAAATTTTGAAGCTTACCTGATAATCCTTCAAAAGCCATATTTACCTCCTAATTCAATTTTTCTAGTTCAATTTTTATATTATCAATAACTTCTTTAATGTTATACTTTTTAGACACTTCGTCTAAACTGTTATTGATTTTTTTCATAATTTCTTTATTACCCATAAATTTTTTTAACAACTGTAATTTATCTTCGTAATTATACAATATTTTTTCAGCATCTTTTATTTGCTTTTGAACACCTTGTCTAGATATTTCCAACTCTTGAGCTATTTCAGACAAAGATAAATCATTATTATAGTACGCATCAATTACATATTGTTGTTTATCAGTTAGTAGTGAACTATAAAATTCATATAACAAACCTATTTCTATATTTTTTTCCATATTTTCACCCTCTATGTAAACCTAATATAGTTTACACTAAAAAAAAATATATGTCAATAGAAAAAGAACAAAAAAATAAAAAAGTAGATATTAACCTACTTTTTTACCATCCACCCGGAGGTGGAGTTAAGCCTGCAAAATCATCATCATTTGATGAGGAGCTTGAGGAGCTCGAGTCAGAGCTTGAGCTAGGTCTTAAATCAACTACACCGTTTTCACTTCCAGTGCTAGTTCCAAGGTCGGTTGAACTTGAGCTTTCTCTGAGGTCAACGTGCTTGCTTGGAGCATTGGAGGCCGAATGTGTCGGCTCAGTAACAACGTTGTTGTTCTTACTTTCTCTCAGGTCGACATGCTTTTTAGCAGTGTCAGTCGGCACAGTCGTTGGTTCTACCCAATTATTTGTCGGCTTAGAAGTCGGCACCTGTGTCGGTTCTACCCAATTATTATTGGAGTTACCCTGATTTGTAAGATCCACATGATTCTGGGTTGCAGTTGGTACAACAGTCGGCTCCACAAATGTGGGAGTTGCTGTTGGAACTGCAGTAGGTACTGCTGTTGGTTGAACAGTCGGAACAGGTGTTGGAGTAACAGGGTTACTACCATTGTTGTTCGACATCGCGCCAATGCAGCTGAATGCTACGATTATCATTACCGCAAGTGCGATAATAACAATGAAGTATTTCCAGTACGGTACCAAAGATTCAAGTAAATTGTTCTTCTTCTGTCCATAGTAGTAGTTCTCTCTCTGTCTCAACATAATATTCTCCACAACGAAAAATTCGTTTTTTTCAATCAAAAAGATTTATTGATATATTTATTATACCATATATTACAAAAAAAAGCAACTTTTATGTAAAGTTTTCATAATTTTTTCATTAAAAAATGAAAAAGTGATACACTTTTCCAATTAATATGCTAAATATAGAAATGTAGCAAATTCTTTTATAATAGTGTTTACCATTTCTTTTTCGGTATAAGTTTTGGCAATTTCATAATTGTCAAAATGCACTCGTATTTCAAACTCCGTAATTGTTTTAGTCAAAATAGCCTTAGAAAACTTTTTGGCACTTTCTTGCTCATTACTTTTTCTTACACTAGCCTTACAGCAATCAACAAAATCGTCTAATATTGGTTTGAACCTTTCTATATCATCAAATTTGTTGGTATAACTGCAATAAAACGTTTCTACTTCATTTTTCATTTTGCACCTCTTCGAACTATATATATTATATAATTCGTGTAATAGCGATTTGAATATTTGAATTATATCACATAGGCTCGTTTTTTTCAATAACTTTATGCATAATAAATTATTAACTTCATATAGTGTAATATAAAAGTAAAGGACTGGTGTATATGTTTGTTAATTTAAAAATCAATGTTAAAGTAGTTATATTCATATTAATTATACTTTTTGCCATTTTATCAGCATATAGTATCTATCTCGTATTTGATACTGGTAAAAGTATTGAAGATTATGATGTAATAGTAATGAATACAGATAATTTTACTAATATTTTAAAAGAAGTACACTCACACCCAGAAAACTATTATGGTCAAGAAATCAGAGCTAGTGGATACATATTTAAACTAGAAGACTTCAAACCAAACGAATTTGTTCTTGCACGAAATATGATAGTATGTTGCGAAGCAGACCCAATTGTAGTAGGTTTCTTATGTAAGCATGACGGAATTGATAAATTTGAACAAAACTCTTGGGTTGAAATAGAAGGTATATTAGAACAATCAGATGCTAGAGGACCAAATACCCCTATAATTAAAATAACAAAAATATCTAGTAGTAAAATACCTAAAATCTCAAATGTCGAACCACCTACAATATAGCAAAACAAGTATATTCTAATTTTTGAATATACTTGTTTTATATCTTATTCTTCCTCAATTGCCTTTTGCTCATCATATAAAGATTTATCAAAAGCTTTCCCGTAGTTTTCTCTAATTTTCTTTTCTACTTCATTAGCAATATCAGGGTTTGCTTGTAAGAATTGTTTTGCATTTTCTCTACCTTGTCCAATTTTTTGTGAATTATATGCAAACCATGCACCTGATTTTTCTATTATATCTAGATTTACCGCAATATCTAATATATTGCCAACTTTTGATATACCTTGTCCATATATAATGTCAAATTCCGCTTCTCTAAAAGGCGGTGCTACTTTATTCTTAACAACCTTGACTCTTACTCTGTTACCAACAATATCAGAAGTTTGTTTTAGTGTTTCTATTTTTCTTACATCTAATCTAATTGACGAATAAAATTTCAATGCTCTACCACCAGGAGTTGTTTCAGGATTTCCAAACATTATACCAACCTTTTCACGTAACTGATTTATAAATATAGCTACAGTATTTGTCTTATTTATAGCACCTGCTAATTTTCTTAAAGCCTGTGACATTAATCTTGCTTGTAATCCCACATGAGAATCTCCCATATCTCCGTCAATTTCAGCCTTTGGAACAAGAGCTGCTACAGAGTCAATTACTATAACATCTACTGCACCGCTTCTAACTAAAGCTTCTGTTATTTCCAAAGCCTGTTCACCTGTATCAGGTTGAGAAACAATTAAATTTTCAACATCAATACCTAAGTTTTTAGCATATACGGGATCTAAAGCATGTTCCGCATCTATAAAAGCTGCCTCCCCACCTAATTTTTGTGCTTCTGCTATTACATGTAAAGCAACTGTTGTTTTACCTGAAGATTCAGGCCCATATATTTCAATAATCCTGCCCTTTGGAAGTCCTCCAATACCTAATGCAATATCTAAACTTAACGCACCTGTAGGTATTACTTCTAGTTCCGAATTAGCTCCATCACCTAATTTCATTATAGAACCTTTACCAAATTGTTTTTCAATTTGACTCATTGCTATCTCTAACGCTTTTTTCTTTTCAATATTATCACTCATTATTATCTCTCCTTTACAAACGTTCGTTCGTGAATATATAATATATTTTTTAATTTAACTTGTCAATACTTTTTTTATTAAATTCTGAAATATTTATAAAATAGTTATTAAATCTCACATCAGTTACACCTAATAAGTTAGAACTATATATTATTGTATTCATTTTAAAGCCTATACCAATGTATGGTACTTGTTCTAATATCATCAATTGCATTTGAGCAAAAGATTTTTTTCTTTCATCATAGGAATTCAAATTTTTAATATTAGCAATATAATTTTTAAATTCTACATTTTCAAAATTAAATACACCATAGAATTCATTATCTTTAAACATACTCATATTTATATTATTGGTTATATTAAAATTAACTAAAGCTAAATCATAACTATGATTTTTTAAAGCTTCCATATAGTCACTATTTCCTTTACTTATAACACTAACTTTTACATTAATCTTTTCCAATTGTAATTTTATTAATTCTCCAACCTTTACATCTTTTGCATTAGTATTGTTTACAAGTAAATTTAATGTTACCTGATTATTAAGTTTTGCATCAATCAAAATTTGTTTTGCTTGGTCAATATCATAATTCTCATCAATATTTTTATATAAATAACTATGAGGATATATAACACTTTGTGATACATAACCCAAACCATTATACACATCATTAAAAATAGTTTCTTTATCAATTCCAATATTTATTGCTTTTCTTACATTAACATTATTCAAATATTTATTACCAATATTTACAGCTAAAAACATATACGTATTATCTATATATTCCTCTTTTGAATACCCTATTTTTCCAATATATTCATCATAATTAGTTAGACTTGTAAATATCATATCAACTTTTTTATTTTTCACACTAGCAAAAGCCTCACTAATTGTAGCATAGTTATATACATCTATTTTCCCGATTTGTGCTTTAGTATTACTCCTATTATTATAACTAAACACATAATGTTTATCATCAATTTTTTCTAAATATTTGTATACACCTGTACCAACAGGTTTCATATTCTTATCAGTTTTCTCAAAGTCTTCATTTGCATAGTATTTGCTACATACAATAGGAAATATTAAATCATATTCTGTAAGTATTGTTCTATCTAATATAGTAAGTTTTAATGTATACTCATCTATTACTTCTACATTTGAAATATTATCTACAAAATCAGAATAAATACCTCCATATTGTTTTATCATATCAATAGTAAACTTAACATCATCACTAGTTAACATTTCTCCATTATGCCAATACACATTTTTTAACAACTGTATGTATAAAACATTATCATTGTAGTTATATGAATCAACTAACTTTGTTACAAGTTCCATATTTTCATTATAGTCAAACAAGCTATCATATATCAATTTAGAAAAACTAATAACATCTTCATTTTTAGTTGTAATTGGGTTAAAAGTATCAAAATCAACTAAACCAATAGACATCTCCACCTTAGGAGGTTCTAATTGTTGTTGTACGTTTATATTATCATTTATCTTTTGCTCATCATTTACAAAATTAAATTTATGTAAGTTACTTAATATAACAAAAATACACGATATAAATATAATTGTCAAAATACTATATGTAATTTTTCTTCTTGTTTTCTTTTTTAAAGCCATAAACTTAAACTCTCCTTATTTTAACATAATAAAGCAACCCATTCTACCTGTAACCTTATCATTCCTAAATGAATAAAAATCTTCTACATTACACTTATTACAAATACCACTAAAATGTATATTTTCATCTAATACACCTGTACTTAAAATTTCATTTTTTAATATAAGTTGTAAGTCTATTAAATAATGTGTATCATCTTTTTTTATAATAATATCATTATATCTAAATTTGCTTTCAAATTTTTCTTTTACATCATTCATTACTTCAAAACAATTTTTGCATATACTTGGACAAATACATACAATTAAATTTTTCGAACTGCAATTAAACTCATTAATCAATTTATTTATTGCCTTTACAACAATACCATTTATTACACCTTGCCAACCAGAATGTATTGACGCTATATACTTATTAGTATTATCATAAATTAAAACTGTCATACAATCTGCCGAATTTGTTACTAAAGGTATATTAGCTATATTGGTTATACTACCATCACATTCAATATCAATATCTTTTAAAACACTACCGCAATTTTCTTTTGTAACAAATATTAACTTATCACTATGTGTTTGTATACCTCTAAATAGGTTATCGTAGTTAAAATTCATAATGTTACATACACTTATATAGTTTTGTTTTACATTTTGTATGTTATCACCAGTATTTAAACCTAAATTTAATGAATTATATTTATCTGAACTAACTCCACCATGTCTAAAAGTAAAGCAATGTTGTAAATTATCTTTATATTTTAACAATGCCCTAAATTGAAGATACTGTATATCCCCTATTTTTTTATGCACTACTTCTTGATTATCATATTTCATAAATTTTTCTCCTACTTGCTTCTAATATTTCTATATTATATATCATTTCAAATAATATTAAAACCTTTTTTAGATATTATAAAAATAAAAACTAGAAAAAACTCTCTAGTT
>CALYAQ010000126.1 GCA_944393615.1 uncultured Clostridia bacterium | reverse complement strand
ACTATTCCTGCAAATAAAATGTCTTTCCACATAATAACACTAAATAATGCATTAATTGGATAAAACATATAATATAATAATACTATAACTCTTACTATAATTGGTACTTGCTTTTTGCTTAAATATTTTAGTATAAAAGCAAATATTGTAGACATTATAATCATTTGAGCAATTGTATAGAAAGCAACTCCAATATTAATATCTCCTGATATAAATTGTCCTATTTTTACGAAAAAAGCTATAATGCC
Organism: uncultured Clostridia bacterium; assembly: GCA_944393615.1. Lineage (GTDB taxonomy): Bacteria > Bacillota > Clostridia > TANB77 > SIG350 > CALYAQ01. The sequence continues at coordinate 2,403 of CALYAQ010000126.1, read as the reverse complement.
TGTATGTAAAATAGGATGATGATTTGAAAGATTCATAATTCCTTCGGCCTGTGATATTTGTATAATAGAATCCGCTGTAAGTAGACCAGGATAATATCTTAGAAAATAAGATATCCAAGCAAGAAATATTAATAACACATTTATAAAAAACGACACTTTATTTGTTCCTAGTATTTCTATTTTACCAATCTTTAAAGTTTTATTTGATAAATCTTGATTTTCAAAAACTTTAAAAATAAATAATGTAATAATTACTCCTAAAATAGTATAACCTAAAAAGTTTATTACTAGCCATTCATTAAATATTATATTATTTAACGTATAGTCTGTATTAATGCTTGTACATATAATTTCAGTAAATGCAAATAATATGCCAATAATTAAAGATATAATTACTTTTCTACTTGTTATGCTTTCACTAAACTTACTAATTGCAATATAGCATAATAAACATATAAAAATATAAATTATGCTATTTCCATTATCTTCTAAAGAAAGCTTTTCCCAAACAAAGAAAGTAAAAAGAATTGACAATATAAAATAAATAAATTTTTTTATTGAAATTTTCATTATTCCTCCTAGTAAATTATCTAATTATGTTGCCCATTTAATATATTTTATAGATTATTTCTTAACTAATATCTTTCATTTTAAAATTTACAATAATGCAAGGTGTCTCCAATAAACACTATCTGTTCTTTGTTAAAATTATTCCAATCATATTCTGAAAAAGTCTTTTGTATTTTACTGTCTTTTTCTACTTCTTCTAAATTCATATTATTATAATAGTTTATCATACTAGCTACTGACCAGGTAGGATAAAAACCTGACACATTAATATCTTTAAGAGCAGTCAAATAAGGATATGTTTGACTTACATATTTATCCTGATATACACAAATTTTCGTCACTTTGTTGCCTGTTTCATTTTCATATTTTATTATTTCTTCTCCAATTGTTAATGAATTAATTTTGTCAGTATAATTCAAATTATAGTGTTCAACTTCAATTTTATTAAAACTATATAATTGTATAAATAATTCAATAACTACAATTATAATAATAAGTAAACTGCTTATATTAATAGTATATTTAATATTTAATTTATCATTAGATATATTTATATCTTTTAAGTTTAAAATAATGTACATCATAAATATTCCAATGATAGCTCCAAATGGATATGTTGACCTAGGTACAAACCATATGTTTGCAGTGTTTTGCATTAATTGTGGAACAACTGTCACTCCAATTATTGCTAAAGCAATATAAAATACGCTTAATATTTTTAATACTTTGAATTTAATTTTATCCTCTTTATTTATTCCAATCATAATTAGAGCAAAAATTGTTACTACTATTAAAACAATTAAAAAGTTATTCTCAGGCAAAATATAATATGCTTGAAACATTTCTTTCAAACCATTTATTACTTTTTCTATTGATTCATTAAGTATTATAGATCCATTTACTCTATCATTATAGAAAAAGATTCTGACTGATAGTAAGTTAATTATTGCTGGTATCCCATAGCCAAGCAAAGCTATTATATTATTTTTAATGAACTCTTTTATGTTTTTTGAATATAACACAATATATACAACCGATAAACCAACAAATAAACCTACTACACCCTGATAGCTAAATACTGCTATTAACATAAATAAAAATATGTATTTAATAGCTTTTTTATTGCCATCTAAATATTTTGTAAAATTAGCAAAAGCAAGCACGGATAAAAGTACTGCAAACGCAAATACACCTTTTTCCAAAAATAAAAATAGTTCTATCGAGAATGGATTAATTATAGTTATTGTACTTACTAATAAACAAAGAACTTCATTTTTTACTTTTTTATTAATAACTAAAAATAAATTATAAACAGATAGAGTTATACATATAATTGCTATAGAATATGAGCAAAAGCATACTAAAGCATCGCTAAAATGAAAAACATGAACTACACCTATATAAAAGGCAGTTATAAATCTACCAGAATTAATAAAACTATAAAAGATTTCTCTAGCTGGTTTCACAAAATCGATGTAAGTATCAGTTGCAAAATCCAAATTTATAAAAGTACCAAAAAATACTAATGTTATAAAAAAGCTTAAATACAAATTTTTATTTTTAAAATTTAACAAGATTTTTTTCAATTTATTTAATATAACTTCTCTCATATTTATTTCCTTACTATAAAATTTTTAATTTTTCTTAAACCTCTATATATTTTTCTTAAAACTCTTCCAGGGAAAGTGTTTAAGAATCTTTCTATCTTTAGAACTCTTTCGTCTACTGGTTGTGGTTCTCCAGATGTTGGTACATATACAGGTAGGCTAGGATTGTTCCAATAATATGGTTGTCCGTTTGTAAGTAATAACATGTAAATGTCTTTAGAGTATT
>CALYAQ010000125.1 GCA_944393615.1 uncultured Clostridia bacterium | reverse complement strand
TTGTTATATCTTACTTCTTCTTTTATAATTTCCATTTTATTATTTGCTAACATTCTATTTGAAAAAGAAAAAGCAAATATTATTATTACAAATATTATTGACCATGATGTTATTTTCATATCTTCACCCAAATATATTATATAAAAAAACAAAAAGAACTAAAAACCGTATTTTATATATACGATACTTTAATTCTTTTTGCATACAAAAAGTAGCTTGAATATTACCAAACTTTAATTGTAAATTATATCCAATTGTGTGTGTGTGTGTGTACAGCCCCAAGGCTTTGAGTTGTTTTTATATTCATATATTTCTTATCCTTTCGTTAATATCTTATCATACTTTTTTTATATTTTCAATATTTTTTAGCAAAAATTATTTTCACTTAAACCCCTTTGTTATATTATACCTTTTAGCACAACATTATTATTTATATCTTTTATCCAAATATAGTTGGTAGTTGACGAATTTATATTTCCAATCTTTCCAACATAGTTTTTAACATTCTTTTTTGATAAATTATCAATTCTTGCCCATAATTCAGCAACGTTTGCTGTAGAACCTGTACCAGTTGGTATACCAGTGTCATACTTTGCATACGCTCCAATTGCATAAAACCAATTACTATGATTAATTGAGCCGTCTATTAATGTTGATGTTGTATTTGATAACGCTAAACCTGCCCAATAATTTGATGTCCAAGAAATACTTACAGCCTGATAACCTGTTACACTTTCTTTTGTAGTTGTTGGGTTACTTGTTTGTTTCCACCTATTATATGCTGTTGTACTATCTTTAGGATATTGTAATAGAAATTCAAAACTATCGTTTGCATCTCTAAACTCTTCTATTCTGCTTAATATACTATACTTATCAACTGTACTACATGATAACGCCTCGGCTTGATTGCTAAACAGTACCGTACCTGATTTATTGTTATGACTAAATATTCTTGCCCATGAAGCATTGGCAAACCTTTTTGTTTCTACATCTGATAAATTTAATGTTGAAACATCTATCCATTCTGTAGGTTGGGTACTACTTGTAGTAACATTATATTTATTAAATTCCGTATCATTTTCCAAATATATTGATATATTACTTGTAGCAGACACCAAAGTTGAATTTGCCATTGAAACATTTACTTGTTTATTACTTACATTTCCCAACTTATCTTTTGCCCAAACATAATATATTCCGTTTGTAGAAATATTAGGAGTTTTTATATTTAGTGTATTACCAGTCATTTGAGCATCTTCTATTTTAACCCATAAATCTACTGAGGAAATATTGCTATTATCATTATATCCTGGTATTGCACTATCATACTTTAGATATGAACCTATAGCATACCACCAATAAGCATGATTAATTGAACCATCTATAAAAGTTGAACCTGAATTTGACAATGCCAACCCACCCCACAAGTCTCCTGTCCAAGAAATACTTATTGCCTGATATCCTGTTACACTTTCCGTTGTAGTTGTTGGGTTGCTTGTTTGTTTCCACCTATTATATGCTGTTGTACTATTGTTATATTCTAGCATAAACTCAAAACTATTATCTGAACCCCTAAATTCCTCTAACCTATTTAATATACTATATTTTCCTGTTGTATTGCAACAAAGAGCCTCTGCCGAATTAGCAAACAAAACTGTACCCGATGCAGGTTGATGACTAAATACTTTAACCCATGTTGCATTATCAAATGTTTTTGTTGTCAAACCATATAGTGATACTTTTGAATTTGTAAACCAATTATTAGGTTGAGTATTGCTTTTAGTAATGTTATATCCTGCTATTCCTGCTGTATCTGTTGCATTCAATGAAATGCAATTAGTTGTTCCATACGTATTTAACACACAGCTACTAATTATTGGACCATCTATATCTATTGATGTATTTATACTAGTCTCACTATTCCAATTTCCATATTGATCTGTACAACACCCTTGCGGTATTATTATTTTTTGTATTCCAGAAACAGTATTATTTACAGTTAATGTATATACATTTCCACTTCCCTGAAGCTTTTGTTTCGTTCCATTTATAGCTGTTATATCATTTATATCAAAATTATTTACAAATTGACTAAAAGTTATCGTATATGTTGTTGAAGAATTGCTTGTTACATTATTTCCTACATCACTTGTAACAGTACAAGCTACGAACTCATTTGTAAACACTAAAGCATCTGTTACATATTCAGAACACATATTACCTTTTATATCCCTAACACCTTTTACATGTAAATAATATGTGCCATTCAAATTTGCACCAACTACAAAAGCTTGGTTATTCGTATAACTTTTCCATTCTCCACCTACTGTACTATTTATACTCGTTGACAAGTAATATTTATAGGTGTTATTATTTGCTAGTCCTACATTATCTGTTACATTTATCAATATCTCAACATTTTTATTTTGAGTTAATATTTTTTGAGTAACAGTAATTTTAGGTGGTTCATTATCGTTTTCTATCCCTACATATTCTACTTGCGTTATTCCTAATTCTTGTATATATCCATATCTTGTATCTTCTGTATCCATTCCAAATGTATGTAACTCTCCGTTATATATACACATATATTCTTTATCTTCCATTGTAATTGAACCTATATAGTCTGCTATTGTTCTTCCGTATATATCTTGTTCATTTTGTCTTGTCATTATCTCGTCGTTGTATTCTCCTTTTATTGTGTAATAGTTTTTCATTGTCGTAAACTGTTCTATATAGTCTAATATTTTTGCTTGATATATTGATTTATCCAATTCTCCTATTTCGTTGTTATATCCTAAATTTAATACTACTGCTCCCATTATTATTGATAATATTACCATATATATTACTAGCATTGTTAATGTTATTCCACTTCTTTTTTTCATTTCTTCTCTCCTTTTTAGACAATCGAGTAGGAACTGAATAATTATTTTATTCAGTGTCCTCTCACACCACCGTGCGTACCGTTCGGTACACGGCGGTTCAATAGAATTAATACTTTAACAGTGTACACTAGAAAGGCT
>CALYAQ010000124.1 GCA_944393615.1 uncultured Clostridia bacterium | reverse complement strand
GAACTTATAAATTGAACCGCCGTATGCCGAACGGCACGTACGGTGGTGTGAGAGGGAATAAATAAAATAATTATTTATTCTCTACTCGATTTTTGTCTTTAAGCTTTTTTTAATAATATATTGATATAATGTACTTACTTGAATTTACAAAATAGTAATGGTAAAATAAATAGAAGTAAAAGAGGTGTGAAATGAAAATATTAATAATTGAAGATGAAAAAATATTGTCAGATACTATAAAGCAATGTATTGCCAAAAAGTGGAATACAGAGCAAGCGTATGACGGATATGAGGGATATGTTTTAGCAAAGGATAATATATATGATGCAATTATTTTAGATTTAATGTTACCTGAAATGTCTGGTTATGATGTATTGCATAAATTAAGAGAAAATAAGGTTAATACACCAGTACTAATACTTACAGCCAAAGATTCTATATCAGATAAAGTAAAAGGTTTTAGATTTGGTGCAGATGATTATTTAGTAAAGCCATTTGAACCTGACGAATTAATAGCTAGGTTAGATGCAATTATTAGAAGAAGTTCAGGTGCTGTGTATAATGATGATGTATTAGAATTTGAAGAACTAACTTTAAATTTAAAAAGTAGGCAAGCTAAAATTGGAGAAAAAGAATTAAATTTACCGGGAAAACAGTTTGACATATTAGAATGTTTAATAAACTTAAGAGGGGTTATTGTAACAAAGGAACAGTTATTTGACAAAATATGGGGCTTTAATTCGGATACAACTACTAATGTTGTTGAAGTATATGCTAGTGGCTTAAGAAAGGAATTAAAAAAATACAACTATGACAAATATATTAAAACAATACGAGGCGTAGGATATATGATAGAAAAATAGGTGAAATATGAACGAACAAAAATTAATTAAAAAAGAATTGTTTAAAAATATGGCATATACATTTATAGTTATTACCGTACTATTTTTAATACTTGATTTAATTGTATTTAATCAAGTAAAAGGAATGCTATTTGAAACAATTGATGAAGAATTGAAATCTTCAATTAAAACATATAGCCAAGATAGCCAATTTGGTCAACTGTTTAAGTTGAGCCCTAGAGTTATATATATTGTAAGAGATGCTAAAGGTAATGTGACAAATCAAAATAGTATAGGTAGGATTTATGAAGAGTATTTGTTAAGTGTTAATTTTGATAAAAATACTGTGGGAAAAATATATACACTTAATGTAAAAAATCAGTATATGTATAGGGGGATAACTGTAAAGATTGTTAACCAATATGGAGGTACTGAAGGATATATTCAGCTGTTAGCTAATATTGATGGGGAAATGCAAACATTGAAAAATGTATCTAATATGCTATTTTTTGGTACAGCAATAACTATATTAGTTTCTGTTTTAGCAAGCTTTATATTATCTAGAGGTACATTAAGACCAATTATTACTGCTTGGAAAAGACAAACTGAATTTGTGCAAAATGCTTCACATGAATTAAGAACACCTTTGGCTATAATTCAAGCTAAGCAACAATTGTTATTAAAAGAGCCTGAAAGTAGAATAATTGATAAGTCCGAAGATATTAATTTGATAATAAAGGAAAGTAGACGATTGAGTAAGTTGGTTAAAGAACTTATGGTTTTAGCTACTGCGGACTCAAATGATTTGGTTTTGAAAAAAGAAAAGGTAAATATTGATAGTTTGATTAAAGAAATTACAGCTCCGTATATTGATTATGCAGAACTTGAAGAAAAAAAGGTAACACTAGACTTGAATTGTGAAAAAGAGTTAAACATTGATAAGGATAGAATATCTCAAGTAATTATAATCTTGCTTGATAATGCTATAAAATATACAGGGAAGAATGAGACAATAGAAATTTTGACTCATTCAAAAGATGATAAGTGTATAATAGAGGTAAAAGATACTGGAATTGGTATAAGTAAAGAGGGACAAAAGCATATTTTTGAACGTTTCTATAGAGAGGATAAAGCACGTTCTAGAGAAAGTGGTGGAACAGGTTTAGGTTTATCTATAGCTTATATATTGATAAAATTACATGGTGGAAGCATTAAGGTATCGAATAATGAACCTAAAGGAACCAAGTTTGTAATTAAAATATAGTATTTAAAAGATTAGTTTCATATAAAGAAATTAATCTTTTTTTGCAACGCAGTTGCATGTCTTTTCTTTTTATAGCACAGATATAATATGCTTTTAAATAAGGTTAATATTAACTATTGACATTTTATACAATACGTGCTAAACTAGTAATCGTTACTAGATAAGTAAAAATGCAAGAGAAAAAAATATATGCAGTAAAGGAGTGCAAATGCCGTATTTTAGGCAGTTTATGAATATAGAATATATAAAGGATATAACCAATAATTATTTAGGTAAAAATATTGAATTATATGATAGCATAGAATCTACACAGGATAGGGCAAAAGAAATTGTGTCTATTTCAGAAAATGGAACAGTGGTAATCGCTGATGAACAAACAAATGGAAGAGGTACAAAACAAAATAAATGGTACTGTACAAAAGGTGAAAATATAGCTATGACTATAATTTTTAAGCCGAATTGTAAAATATCAAAGCTAGAAGGTTTTACGATTAAAATTGCTCAATGTATAAAAAAAGCTATAAATCAATTGTATGGGTATGAATTAGCTATAAAACAACCAAACGATTTATTATTAAACAATAAAAAAATTGCTGGTATTTTAACAGAAAGTTCTACAATGAATGATGTGGTTAAATATGTTTTAGTTGGAATAGGGTTTAACGTTAATTGTGTAAATTTTAATAATGAAATACAAGATGTTGCTACATCATTAAAAAAAGAATATGGCAAAACTTTTTCAAGAGAAGAAATAATAGTACAAATTTTAAATGAACTGTCAAATGTAGTTGATTTTTAAAAGAGGTGAAAATGAATAATATTAAGATTGTGGGTAATGGAATATATTTACCTACTAAAAAAGTTTTTAATAACCAGCTAGAAAATAAATTTAACGTTCCAAATGGATATATCTATTCAAGGACTGGGATTGAGCAACGATATTATGCGGATAACGAAGAGATTGAACAATTGGCAATAAATGCTGTGAAAAATTTAATTAATAGATATAATATTTCAAAAAATAAAATTGAAATGATAGTTGTTGCAACAACCACAACAAATAAATTGATGCCTGGTATTTCTTGTTTGTTACAAAAGAAGCTTAATATAGAAAAATGCGTTAGTTTAGATATATTGGCAGGCTGTAGCGGATATATAAATGGATTTGATGTGTTGCAAAGCTATATAGCTTTAGGTAAGGTTAATAATGGAATTGTAGTTGGAGTAGATGTATTATCAAAATATACTGACAATACTGATATTGCTACAGCTGTTATATTATCTGACGGTGCAGGTGCTACGTATATAGAAAAATGTAACAAAAAAAAGCTATATAGTTCTTGTATACAAAATAAAGCTGAAAATTGTGATATTTTAGTTTGTAATAATGAGAAAAAAATATGTATGAATGGTAAAGAAGTATATAAATATGCAGTAACACAAACTGTTGAGTGTGTACAAAATATTTTGAAAAAAAATAGTATTAGTTTAGAAGAAATAAAATACATAATTACACATCAATCAAATATTAAAATTATTAAATCAATAGCTACAAGATTAAATATTGATATATCTAAAATGTATACTAATATTAACAAAATAGGTAATACGTTTTGTGCAAGTATACCTATTGCATTATCTGAAATGTATGATAAACAATTGCTTGAAAGTGGAGATAAAATAATTTTGCTTGGTTATGGTGGAGGGTTAAATACCGGTTGTATATTAATGGAGGTATAAGAATATATATGAAAATAGCGTTTATGTTTCCAGGTCAAGGTTCACAATATGTTGGCATGGGTAAAGATATTTATGATAAATATGAACAAGTGAGGGAGGTATATAAAAGAGCAAGTGAAATATCTAAAATAGATATAGAAAAAATTAGTTTTGAAGGTAATGACTTAAACACTACACAAAATACACAGTTAGCTATTGCTACTATGAGTTTAGGAATACTTGAGGTGTTAAAAAAACAAGATATTAAACCTGATATTTGCTTGGGTTTGAGTTTAGGAGAATATTCAGCTTTAGTGCATTGTGGTTATTTGAGTTTTAAAGATGCAATAGAGTTATTAACTAAAAGAGGATATTATATGCAAACTTTAGTACCTGATGAAAAATATAGTATGGCGGCAGTAATAGGACTAGAAAGTGAAGAAGTTGAAAATGTATGTAGAGAGTTAAATGATAATGGACTATTTGTTGTTCCTGCTAACTATAACTACAAAGGTCAAATTGTGATTTCAGGAAATGAGGATGCTATAAATTTAGCTATTGAAAAATTAAATGATATTGGTGCAAAAAGAGTGATTAAATTAAATACAAGTGGCCCTTTCCATACTATTAAACTAGAAAAAGCTAAAAAAGAATTTGAAAAAGAATTGGAAAAAATAGAATTTATGAAGGGAACTGGAAAAGTTATAAAAAATATAGATGGAGAATTTTATAACGAAAATGATAATATGAAAGAAATATTATCAAATCATATTATATCTCCAGTAAGGTTTGACAAATCAATTGACTTAATGTTTAATTATGGAATTGATACATTTGTAGAAATTGGACCAGGTAAAACTTTATCTGGGTTTATAAAAAAATCAAATAAATTAGCTAGAACTATAAATATTGAGAATGTAGAACAGCTAACAGATGCAATCAAAATTTTAAAAGGAGAGAAGATATATAATGGATAATAAAAAAGTAGCAGTTATAACTGGTGGTTCAAGGGGAATTGGAAAATCAATAGCAATGAAATTTGCAAGTAATGGATATAACTTGGCTATAAATTACGTTTCCGATAATACAAATATTGATATGTTAACAAGTGAGTTTAGTAAACTAGGTGCAGAGGTTTTGTTTGTAAAAGCTGATGTTACAGATTTTGAAGCTTGTAATAATATGATTAAAAGTGTAATTGATAAATTTGGAAAAATTGATGTATTAGTAAATAATGCAGGAATTACAAAAGATAACCTATTAATGAGAATGCAAGAAGAAGATTTTGATAAGGTTATACAAATTAATCTAAAAGGAACTTTTAATGTAACTAAAGCGGTTAGTAGCTATATGATGAAAAATAGAAATGGAAGAATAGTAAATATTTCGTCTATTGTTGGAGTTACTGGTAATGCAGGACAATGTAATTATGCGGCGTCCAAAGCAGGTATTATTGGTTTTACAAAAAGTATAGCAAAGGAATTGTCTTCTAGAAACATTTTAGTAAATGCAATTGCACCTGGTTTTATACAAACTGATATGACTGATATTTTATCTAATAATGTTAAGGATAATATTTTAAATCAAATACCACTAAAAAGAATTGGAGAACCTCAAGAAGTTGCTAATGCAGTATATTTTTTAGGTTCTGAAGAAAATACATATATAACTGGTCAAGTATTAAATGTTGACGGTGGAATGGTAATGTAGAAGGAGGGATACATATATGAATAAACGTGTAGTTATTACTGGATTAGGTGGTATAACACCAATAGGAAATAATGTAGAAGAATTTTGGCAAGGTATTAAATCTAGCAAATGTGGAATTGATAAAATTACTTTATTTGATACAAGTGAATATAAAGTAAAGATTGCAGGAGAGGTAAAAGGTTTTAACCCTGATGAAGTAATTGGGAAAAAAGAGGCTAAAAGATTAGATAGATTTTCTCAATTTGCGATAGTTGCAGCAAAAGAGGCTTTAATGGATAGTAAGATAACTGCTGATAATACGGATATGACAAAAGTTTCTGTTATTATAGGTAGTGGAATTGGTGGGCTTAAAACTATTGAAGATGATAATAGAATTTTAGTTGTAAAAGGGCCTGATAGAATGCCACCAATGTACATACCGATGTCAATAGTAAATATGGCAGCACGGAAATGTGGCAATAGAAATTGGAGCAAAAGGAGAAGCACTTGCTATTGTTACAGCATGTGCTAGTGGTACACATTGTATTGGAGAAGGATATAGAACAATAAAACATGGATATCAAGATGTAGTGTTTGCAGGTGGAACAGAGGCTTCAATTACTCCTAGTGGAATATCAGGATTTACAAATATAAAAGCTCTTACAACTCAAGATGATATAAAAAGAGCGAGTATACCTTTTGATAAAGAAAGAAGTGGCTTTGTTATGGGAGAAGGTGCAGGAATAGTTGTATTAGAAGAATTAGAACATGCAAAAGCCAGAAATGCAACTATTTATGCTGAAATAGTTGGATATGGTGCAACTTCTGATGCATATCATATTACTTCGCCTGCACTAGACGGAGAAGGTGCAGCTCGTGCTATGACTATTGCTATTAATGAGGCAAATATTAATCCTGAAGATTTAACATATATAAATGCTCATGGAACATCTACACATCTTAATGATTTATGCGAAACTATTGCTATTAAAAGAGCTTTAGGTCAAGCAAGTAACAATGTAATGGTTAGTTCTACCAAAGGTAATACAGGGCATTTATTGGGGGCAGCAGGTGGAGTTGAGGCTATTGCATGTATTAAAGCAATACATGATAGTTTTGTACCACCAACAATTAATTATGCTGTGCAAGATCCTGAATGTGATTTAGATATAGTTCCTAATACAGGTAGAAACGTTGAAGTTAAATATGCTATGTCAAATTCTTTAGGATTTGGTGGCCATAATAGTAGTATTTTATTTAAGAAGTATGAAGGATAAGGAGAGAAAATTAATGAATTACGAAGATATAAAAAAGTTAATTAATGATATGGGTGATTCAAAGATTGATAGTATAGATATTGAATTTCCAGATGGAATTAAAATTAAAATGGAAAAAAATACACATTCAACAATTATTCCTAATATTAATCAACAAGTTAATGATATGGTAAGCGTTAATACAAATAATAATTTGAACAATACTGTAAATGAAGAGCTAGACGAAAATATTAATATAATAAAATCGCCTATGGTAGGAACTTTTTATGCAAGTTCTTCACCTAGTCAATCACCTTTTGTAAAAATTGGAGACAAAGTAAAAAAAGGAGATGTTCTTTGCATTGTAGAGGCAATGAAATTAATGAATGAAATAGAGTCAGAGTGTGACGGAGAAATAATTCAAGTATGTGTTGAAAATGAAAACATGGTAGAATATGGAACACCTCTTTTTAAGATAAAATCAAATTAAATAAGGAGAAAAATATGTTAGATATAAATCAAATTATGGAAATTATACCTCAAAGAGCACCATTTTTGATGCTTGATAGGGTGGAAGAATATATACCAGGGCAAAGTTGTATTGCATATAAAAACGTTAGTATAAATGAACCATATTTTGCAGGTCATTTTCCCGGTCAACCTATTATGCCTGGTGTACTAATTATAGAAGCGTTAGCTCAAGCAGGAGCAGTAGCAATTTTATCATTGGATGAATACAAAGGGAAAAATGCATTGTTTGGTGGAGTTGATAAACTTAGATTTAAAAAACAAGTTGTTCCAGGCGATGTATTAAAATTAGAAATTAAAATTATAAAAAGAAAAGGTCCAATAGGTATAGGGGAAGCTACAGCAAGTGTAAATGGTATTTTGGCTGTAAAAGGCGAATTAACCTTTGCAGTTGTATAAATGGAGGAATACAAAAATGCTAAAAAAAATATTAATAGCTAACAGAGGCGAAATAGCTGTTAGAATTATACGTGCATGTAGGGAAATGGGAATTTGTAGTGTAGTTATATACTCTCAAGCTGATGCTAATTCGTTACATGTAAAGCTAGCAGATCAAGCTGTATGCATAGGACCTGCTCCTTCTAATAAAAGTTACTTAAATATTAAAGCAATTATTGAAACAGCGTGTTTAACTGGTTGTGATAGCATACATCCTGGCTTTGGCTTTTTATCAGAAAATTCACATTTTGCTAAAGTTTGTGACGAGATAGGTATTAAATTTATAGGTCCAACATGTAAACATATTGATTTAATGGGAAATAAGTCTAAAGCAAAAGAAACAATGAAGAATATAGGTGTTCCTGTTGTACCTGGTTCTGATGGAAATGTTAGCACCGAACAAGAGGCAATTGAAATTTCTAATAAAATTGGTTATCCAGTTATATTAAAAGCTGCAAGTGGTGGTGGCGGTAAAGGAATAAGAATTGTATACGATAAAAACAATTTGGTAAAAGAATATAATATTGTAAAACAAGAGGCAAAAATCTCTTTTAATGATGATAGCATATACATCGAAAAATTCATACAAAATCCTAGACATGTAGAAATACAAGTGCTGTCAGATGAACATGGTAATGCAATATCACTTGGCGAAAGAGATTGCTCAATACAAAGAAGAAATCAAAAAGTATTAGAAGAAACTCCTTCTATGGCTATTAACGATGATGTACGAAAGCAAATGGGGGATATTGCAATTAAGGCTGTAAAGGAATTAGGCTATCATAATGCAGGTACTATTGAATTTTTAGTTGATAAAAATATGAACTTCTATTTTATGGAAATGAATACACGACTTCAAGTAGAACATCCTGTGACTGAAATGGTTACTGGAATTGATATTGTAAAAGAACAAATAAAAATAGCGTCTGGAGAAAATTTAGAATATACTCAAAATGATATAAAAATAATAGGTCATAGTTTAGAAGCAAGAATTAATGCTGAAAATCCAGACAAAAACTTTATGCCATGTCCTGGAATAATAAATGGGTTACATATACCTGGGGGTAATGGTATAAGAATAGATACTGCTATTTATGATGGATATATGGTACCACAAAATTATGACTCAATGATAGCAAAAATAATAGTTCATGGAAAAGATAGAAAAGAATCAATTGCCAAAATGAAAAGTGCTTTGGCAGAGTTTGTAATTGAAGGTATTGACACTAATAGAGATTTTCTATTAAAAATACTTGATAACGAAAAATATGTTACGAACAATTACGATACTTCGTTTATAGCAAAAGAATTTAATGTATAAGGGGTGTAAAATGATAAAAGGTATAAAAATAGGTAATAAAATATCTAAATATCCAATAATTCAAGGAGGTATGGGAATAGGTGTATCTGGATATAAGTTAGCTGGAAATGTTGCTAAAGAAGGCGGAATTGGAATAATATCTACAGCAAATATTGGATACCAAGAGCCTGATTTTGAACAAAATACTTTACAAGCCAATTTACGAGCTATTAACAAACAAATTGATATGGCAAGACAAATAGCACCTAATGGAATAATAGGTATTAATATTATGTGTGCTATTACAAATTATGGAACAATGGTAGAACAGGTGGTTAAAAAAGGAATTGATTTAATAATTTCTGGTGCAGGTTTACCTAAAGATTTGCCACAATATGTTATAGGTACAAACACAAAAATTGCCCCTATAATATCTTCTGCTAGAGGTGCAAAATTAATTACAAAATTATGGAGAACAAAATATAACTATATACCTGACTTAATAGTTGTAGAAGGACCTGAAGCAGGTGGTCATCTAGGTTTTAAATTAGAAGAATTAGACCCAAAAAGTAAACCAAATTTAAAAAACATAGTTAAAGAAGTTATACAAGAAATGAGTATAGTAGAAAAAGAAACTGGTAAACATATACCAGTAATTGCTGCAGGTGGTGTTTATGACGGAAAAGATATAGCAGAATTTTTAAAGCTTAGAGCAGAAGGGGTACAAATAGCTACAAGGTTTGTTGCAACAAAGGAATGTGATGCATCTGAAGAATTTAAGCTTGCTTATGTAAATTGTAAAAAAGAAAATATACAAATTGTTAAAAGTCCTGTTGGTATGCCAGGAAGGGCAATTAAAAACGTCTTTATACAAAAGGTAAAAGAAGAAAAACCAAAAATAACTAAATGTTTAAGATGTATACAAACTTGTAATGCAAAAGATATTCCGTATTGTATTACAAGAGCTTTAATTAATGCTGTTAAAGGTAATTTAGATGAAGGCTTAATATTTTGTGGCAGTAATGCTTATAGGATAGATAAGATAACAACTGTAAAAGAATTAATACAAGAATTAATGGAAGAAACTAAATTGAATATGGAGCAGGTGATATTGTGATAATTGATAAAATTAAAAAAATCACTCAAATTTTACCTGGCAAAAATACAAATGCTTCTGATAAATTAATAGGTAAATGGGTT
The DNA here is from genome assembly GCA_944393615.1 of uncultured Clostridia bacterium. Taxonomy (GTDB): domain Bacteria; phylum Bacillota; class Clostridia; order TANB77; family SIG350; genus CALYAQ01. The sequence continues at coordinate 2,573 of CALYAQ010000124.1, read as the reverse complement.
AAATGTGATAAGTGTAAGGAAATTCTATATAAAGATGATGTTCATAATAATCTAAATGTTTGTACCAATTGTGGTAAACATTTTAGAATATCTGCAAGAAGAAGAATAAGTCAAATAATTGATGAGGGTAGCTTTGTAGAAACTTATGAAGATATGCAAACTGTTGACCCTTTACAATTTGAAGGATATTTAAAAAAAATAGAAAACCTACAAGAAAAAACAAAAATAAAGGAAGCTGTTAAAACTGGAATAGGAAATATAAATGGAATAAAAGTTGCTATTGCTGTTATGGACGGTAACTTTTTTATGGGAAGTATGGGGAGTGTTGTTGGAGAAAAAATAACATTAACAATTGAAGATGCTATAAAGAATAAATTACCTCTAATTATCTTTTGTGTTTCTGGTGGTGCTAGAATGCAAGAAGGAATTATTTCTTTAATGCAAATGGCTAAAACTTCTAGTGCTCTTTCTAGATTAGATAAAGAAGGTCTACTATATATTTCTGTTTTAACTGATCCAACAACTGGTGGCGTTACTGCAAGTTTTGCAATGCTTGGAGATATTATTATTGCTGAACCTGATGCTTTAATTGGGTTTGCAGGACCAAGGGTAATTGAGCAAACGATTGGTCAAAAATTACCCCAAGGTTTTCAAAAATCTGAATTTTTACAAGAACATGGATTTGTCGACTTGATAGTTGAAAGAAAAGATATGAAAGAAACGTTGTATAAAATATTGAAATTACATCAAGGAGGTATAGCATGAATAAATTAACTGCTTGGGATAAAGTTGTTATTGCAAGAAATGCACAAAGACCTAAAACTTTAGACTATATTAATAACATTTTTGATGATTTTATTGAACTTTCTGGAGATAGATTGTTTGGTGACGATAAATCAATAATTGGTGGTATTGCAAAATTAGAAGATTATATTGTAACTGTAATAGGGCAACAAAAAGGAAAGACGACAAAAGAAAATATGGAAAGAAATTTTGGAATGACAAATCCTGAAGGATATAGGAAAGCATTAAGGCTAATGAAACAAGCACAAAAGTTCTCACGCCCTATTATAACCTTTATAGATACACCAGGAGCATATCCTGGAATAGGTGCAGAACAAAGAGGTCAGGGCGAGGCTATAGCTAAAAATATGTTTGAAATGGCAAAACTAAAAGTTCCAATAATTTGTATTGTAATTGGAGAAGGTTCTAGTGGAGGAGCATTAGCATTATGTGTTGGAGATAAAATATTGATGTTAGAAAATGCAGTATATTCTATATTATCTCCTGAAGGTTTTGCTACAATACTATATAAAGATGCTACAAAAAATAAAGAGGCGGCAGAAAAAATGAAAATTACAGCAAAAGATTTAAAAGAGTTTGGTGTAATAGACGAGATAATTCAAGAGAATTTAGCTGATAACGATATTGTGTATAAAAACACCAAATTAAGCATTATTAAAAATTTAGATGCTTTAACCAAAATTAATGTTAATAAATTGTTAAATAATAGATACGAAAAATTTAGAAAGATAGGAGAGGTAAAATGATATTAGATAATAAAAAAGTTTTAATTATGGGTATTAGAAATAAATGGAGTATTGCTTGGGGTGCAGCACAATCTGCTTATGAACATGGAGCACAAGTTATATTTACATATAATCAAATGGAAAATTTAGAAAAAATCAATGAACTTATAAAACAAATACCAGGTTCTAAAGCTTATCCTTGTGATGCAGGCTCTGACGAAAGCATAACAGAATGTTTAACACAAATTAAAAATGAGTATGGTAAAATTGATGGAATATTACATAGTATAGCTCATGCTAATACCGAAGATTTAAGAAATGATTTTATCTTAACATCTAGGGAAGGATATGCGCATGCATGTGATATTAGTAGTTATTCATTTGTTGCAACTGCAAGAATTGCAAGACAATTAGATATGTTAAATCCAGGTGCAAGCTTTATAACATTTACATATTATGGTTCTGAAAAGGTAATGGAAGGATACAATGTTATGGGAGTTGCAAAAGCAGCTTTAGAAACTAGTGTAAAATATTTATCAAAAGATTTAGGAAAAGACGGATATCGTGTAAATGCAATTTCAGCAGGACCAATAAAAACATTATCTGCTAAGGGAATAAAAGATTTTTCAACTATTTTAGATGTTGTTGAAAAAAGAGCACCATTACACAATAATGTTACAATAAATCAAGTAGGAGATGTGTCAACTTTTTTATTCAGTTCTTTATCAAATTGTATAACTGGAGAAGTTATTCATGCTGATAATGGTTTTAATGTAACTGGTATATAACGTTTTAAGAAGTTAATTTGTAAAATTTGTAAATTTTTCTGAATTAACTCTTTTTTTTCAAAAAATTAATTGATAATTTCAAATACATGTGTTAATATAATCTTAAATATAAACAACTCGTAAAAAGGAGTGAAGATATGAAAATAACATCATGGTCAATAATATTTGTAATAATAATATTTGCTTTTTCTTTTTCAAATAGAATGTTAGCAAATAATAAAATGGAAATTATAAAAGAAGAAGTAAGATATAACAA
>CALYAQ010000123.1 GCA_944393615.1 uncultured Clostridia bacterium | reverse complement strand
CCATTTCTACCAAAAACACTTACATATTAATTCTACCAAAAAAGCACTTAATTGTACATTATTACTACTTGTAACATTAAAATATATTTATCTATTATATACTTGCATTTACTTTTTCAATTATCGTAAATAGTAGCAGTTATTTTTATTTCTAGGACATATTGCATTTTATGTAAAGCTGTGATATACTATAGGTTGAAAATAGTATTTATACTATTAGACTCATATAATTAGGAGTTAAAATGTCAAACCAGATTAATGAACAGAAAAGTCAAGAATTTGACGAAGTTGTAGAAATTTTAAAGAACTATTCAAATGAGCAATTGAAAAATGTAATAGACATACTTAAGCTTGTAACAAATGAACAACTTTCTAATATAGTTCAAGGAACTAAAATAGAAGAAATTATTAGAATTGCAGATATTGCATTTTTAAAGTACAAGTACCTCGTTAGTATGCCAAAAGAAATCGGCGTAATAAGAAAATTTAAGAACTACGACGGTAGTATAGGTTATATGCCTGTCTATCATGATACATCTGATTACGAGTATAGCGTCATTGTTAATGATTTCAAAAATCATTTAAAAAATGATAACGTTCGTATGTACGACTATGAAATTACATATTCGTATTTATCTACAGCGATTGTATCCGCTTTTGCATACATGGCTGAAAATTGTCGATATGTAAAACTTGAGTATTTTGTTACTGAAGAAGGCAATGAAAAAATTGTAGTGACTTGGTAAAAATTATGAATAAGAAAATTCTTATAATAGCAATTATAATGAAGTTTAAGAGAAGATTTTTCTCTTTTTTTATTTTTACAATATATATTATGTGTTGATAATTCAACATTTTTCAACTTTTTTTACCATATCATTACAAGAATGTTACAATTAAATTACAATACTGTTAATTATTGATAAAATTATATTTTTTTCTTGCATTTAATATTAATTTAAGTTAATATATAGTTATAATTTATAGAAATAAAGGGGGAAGCAATAATGGTAGTTGGACCAATGAAAAAAAGAATGATGATATCATTTTTTATAGGTTTTTTAGTAATGTTTTTAGTTGCTGCAATAGTAGTAATTTTATTGTTTAGACAGTATCAAGCTGTATCACAAGAAAAGTTTACTCTTGAAAAAGATTTAACAAATGTATGTGTTGTGGCAGATGGAATCACGATAAATGCAGGCGAGGAGATTGTACCTGATTATTTAAGTGAAAAGAGAATAAACACAAATGCTATTCCACCTAATGCTTTTTCAAGTAAAGGTATGTTTTTTGACGGAACAACAAAATATGCTAAAATTGATATAACTGAAAAAACTATTATGTTAGATACTATGTATTATGAGGATCAGGTTATTACTGATGATATGAGAATACAAGAGTTTAATATGTTGTTATTACCAAGCCAACTAGAAGAGGGAGACTATGTTGATATTAGATTTTTGTTACCTACTGGTAATGACTATGTTGTTGTATCTAAAAAGAGAATTATTAAAGCAACAGAGGGTACTGTATGGTTACAATTAGGAGAGTTGGATATGCAATACATGAGTAGTGCTATTATTGAATCTTATGTTACAGAAGGATCTATACTATATGCAATAGAATATGCAGAACCTACAATGCAATCAGCTGCAATTGTAACATATCCAATATTAACATCTGTAAAGGAATTTGTTATGAAAAACCCTAATATTGCGGCACAAATTCAAATTGAATTAGGCGAGAAGTTATCGGATCATGAATATTATAGACAATTAATTGATAATAATATGGTTCCATATAAACCAGAGGATCCAATATCTGTTTTAACAAAAAATATTTATGAACAAATTCAAAGACAAAAAGAAGAAAGAGAAAGCAATTTGGGCGTAGAAGAAATATAGAATATCTATATGGAAAGGATTTAATAGTATGAAAATAGTAAATTTTATTGGAAATTATGATAAAACAGAACTAATTCTATATATTGCAAAATTAACAAAGTTAACTCAAAATTCAAATGTACTTGTTATTGATTCTGTTGATACACAAAAAACTAGATGCATAATACCGGCTCTTGTTAATGACGAGCAATATATAACGACTTTCGAAGAGATTGATATTGCAATTGGTTTTAATAATCAAAAGGAAATAGTAAAATATTTACAAAAAAACGAAGAAGATTTTAATAACTATGATTATGTATTTATTGATATGAATACTGAAAAAATGTGTAATAATTTTGATTCAGAAAATGCTAATACAATATTTTGCATTACTTCATACGATAAATATGACATATTAAAGACAGTAGGACTTATAGATGAATATGTAGAAAGTAAAAAGGAGTTTGTAGGAGACATTAAGATTAATAGAATATACGTATACAGCCTATTAAATACTTCTGATGAAAAATATATAAATTATAGTTTTAATGATTTAAAAGTAAAGTGGTCAGATAAAAACATTTATATACCATTAGACGAAGGAGATTGTAGTGTATTAATTCAAAACCAATATGCAGAAAAAATGAAATTTAGAGAATTATCAAAATCTTTTAAAAGTGCAATTGTTGAAATAACATCTATTATATTAGATGATGTAAATAAATCTTTAATTACAAAAGCTTTTAAAAACATTGAAAGGAGTGTGTAAACATGGGACAAGTAGCTTTTTGGAGCCCTAGTGGCAATCAGTCGGGTTCAACATCTTTGCTAGCATCAGTTGCAAGTATAATAGCCTTAGACCATGATTATACAAGTCTGATGTTATCGACAAATTATATGGATAACTCGTTGGAAACTAGTTTTGTTAATGTTAATAAACTAAAAGCAAGGAGCACAATAGATTTTACAGATGTGGGGCTAGATGCACTAGAAAGATTAATAAAAAGTAATAAAATTAGCGTAGAAAATTTGGTTGACTATACTACGCCAATATTAAAAGGTAGATTAGATTTAATGTTTGGAAGTCAAAAAAACAGCCAAGAAACATATAATAAAATTTTGGAGTTAATGCCAGGGGTTATAAAATGTGCATCTACTGTTTACGATATTACTTTCTTGGATATTGTAAGTGGAGTGCCAAATGAAAAAATTATGGCAATATTAGAGGCTTCAGACTTAATAGTGGTAAATGTCAGTCAATCAATGAATAGTTTGGAGGAGTTTTTTGATAAGACTATAAAAAGCGACTTGTTGAAGAATAAAAAATATATTTTAGTTGTAGGTAAATATGATAGATATTCTAAATACAATTCTAAAAATTTAGCAAAATACTTTAAATATAAAAATAAAATATTTACACTACCATATAACACACAATTTTTCGATATGCAAAATGATCACAGGACACTAGAGTTTTTTATAAAATATTTGAATGTTGCTCCTTCGGATAGAAACGGATTTTTTGTAAACGAGGTTAAAAGTTTAGCTGAGGAAATATTAGCAAATGTATCTAGTTCAGCTGATATTTAAAGAGGTGGAATATAATGGGTATAATGGATTTCGTAATTATAATTATAATACTGGGAGTTGCAGTAGGAATTGTTTTTGCATTTCTTTCTACAAAAGAAGTATCGCCCAAAAAGGCAAAAGTAGAAGATAAGGCCTTTTCAATTCCACAAATGATTATATTTATAAAAAGAAGAATAGATGAAATCACTAAAATGAATGTAACAGATATTGGTTTATCTGAAGAAGAATTGAAACGTAGAAAAAATAAAAAATACGAATTGAAGCGTGCTTTAAAAGGTTGCTCTTATGGCGATATAAATGATAAAAAATATGTAAAAGATTTAATATTTGATTTATTGGTAAGAGAGTATGGGGTTAACCAATTTAATATATCTAAAGCTATAAATTTTGATAATTATCAATATTTATCAGCACAAGATAAATTCGATATTATAATCTACATATATATTAAACAATTTGGATATGATGCTTTAAATGAATTGATAAAAAAATACAAGTTAGATGAATTGAAATGTGTATATGGTTCTACAAAACCTTGTTATGTAATTATACCTGAAGAGATAGATGAGATATTCCAAAAGGAGGTTGTAGACGAAAACTATAACTTGTCTTTTGAGGATAAAATGATGATAGTGTGCCAAAGAGTATATCAATACTATAAAGGCTATAGTGTTATTGATGAAGTAAGAGATATGAATATTGATGGTGTATCTGGTGGTGTATCTGGTCTACCTGATGCATTTATGTACCAAACAGCACAGTCAGATGGATATTTTGAACAAATAAGCGATAACAAAATTCCTAGAGCATGTGATAGTGTATGGATATTCTATCATGGTAAATCTATTAGATTAGTATTCTTATCTTTTCGTAGTGAAGAGGAATTAAAAAGAGTATGTCAGAACATATATAAATATAATAACCCTGGACAATTATCTGATACAAATGGTTATAAAATTAATGAAATGAAAGACGGTTCTCGTGTTGTTGTTGTTAGACCTAGCATGTGCGAAACTTGGGCATTTTTCGTAAGAAAATTCGACGTTAAGAGAGCTACACTTGAACAAATTGTTAAATTTGAAGGAAAAGAGGAAACAATAGAACTATTAAAATTCCTTGTAAAAGGAGCAAGAATTATAGCTCTAACAGGAGAGCAAGGTTGT
>CALYAQ010000122.1 GCA_944393615.1 uncultured Clostridia bacterium | reverse complement strand
TTACTAGTACACAAGCTACTACAAACCCTGATAGCACATTAAAAAAAGCTTTGTCTAGCTCTGAATATGATTATATGTATTACTTAACTAAAAACATATATAAAAATAGAATATATATAGGAGTCATTTCTTTAAAATCTCAAAATGGGCAATATAATCTTGATTTAGATAATCCTTATTCTATTGTAAGTTACGATTATGAAACTTTTGTAAATGCACAAAATGGTTCCGATACAACTTCTGAAAAGATATATATGAACAGTGCAGAAAAAGAAGCAGAAAGAATGTTTACAGTTGCTAAAAATGAAGTGAATTGGAATGAGCCAAAAGATAGCATATCTCATGAAGATAATAACACTAATCAAAGTGAAAACATTACAAATGACAATTATAACAATATTACTGATAACTCGAATAATCAAGAAGAAATAAAAGACGGAACATACAATAAAGTATTGACTTCAAATGAAAAAGATAATGGAAATATATCATTGGGAGATATAAACTTTGAAATAAAAGGCAATACAATTATGTTTTCAGATAACAACAGTCAAATTGTACTAGAAGGAACTTATACAATAGAAGATAATAAAATGGTGGGAACATATACAAAAGCTACATACTATTCCTATGAACAGTTAGATTTTGTAACTGAAACAGTAGAAGATCCCTTTGAATTTGAAATAAGAAAAAATAATACACTATATGACACAATGGGTTATGGCCAATTTCTAGGAAAGTGTCTACAAAGAAATGCAACTTATGAAATAGTAGAATAAGTAAAAACTGCACTTACAAAAATCGTAGGTGCAGTTTGTTTCGCTCTAGTTTCTTCTAGGATAATCTAGGTACAGTGATAAGTTATTCCATTAGGCAACCTCCGCTTTTAGAACAAAAAATTGCTGTATGGCTTTCTAGTTCGTGGGCATTTGTTATTACGAAAAAAAACTGACTGATTGGTCAGTTTTTTATAATGGCTATTTCTTTACTCTCCCAATGTAAAAATTCAAAATTAATACTTTAGCAAAAAGTTTGATAAGAAATCTCCCTGTATTGATATGACATATAGATATGTCTGAAAATTATAAATAAAAAGGAGATGACTAACTATATAAAGTCAATAGATAATTAAAAATTTTTTAAAAAAGGAAATTAGAGCATACCAAATAAACCTTTAAAAAGCTACTTTTTAAAAGTGTGTAAATAGATATATAAAGCAGATAATCACTACATTTACTACTTTAATTTAGAACGCTCAAAAGGTATGTCAGAAGTTTCTATCTTGTAGATAACTCTAACTAATTTTTTTGCAACATGAGAAAGAGCAACTCTATGAGCTTTACCTTCATTACGTTTTTTGTAATAATAAGTTGTAAAAATAGGCTCATGCATAAACACATATTCAGAGGCATTCATAATAGCTGCTCTTAAATGTGAGGAACCGTGCTTTACCATTTTACCATTATGCTCAGAACGACCAGACTGAATAGTGGAAGGCTCTAAGCCTGCAAATGCTAAACATGCATCAGCAGACTTAAACCTATTAAAATCTCCAAATTCAGCCACAATAGAAGCACATAAAATTGTACCAATACCTTTAATTGAAAGAGATCTAGGACTAAGTAAATTAACAATTTCAGTAATTCTATCTTCGAGTGAAGATATTTGCTTGTCCATAGTATTAATTAAAAATAAAATGCTTTCTAATTGATAGGTATAAATATCACTATCTAAACCAATCGTATTGCTAGCAATTTCTTTTAGTTTAAGAAATTTAGAATAAGAAAATTTACCACGAGATACTTTTCTAATAGAGTCATAATCATTCATATTAGCAATAGCTTCAGCAGATTTGTAAGTAGATAAAATAAATAAAGCAGTAGCTGAAAAAGAATTGTTAAAGAAAGGTTTAAACTCTGGAAAAATAATATCTAAAATATTTGTTAATTCAACCTTAAAGTAAGACCTTTGATGAACAAAAGATTCACGTCTTCTAGTTAATGACTTTAAAGCATATTTGTGATAAAATTGTTTTGGATAGGGTTTGTAATCAACAGACATTAGATATTTAGTTATAGAAATAGCATCTTTCTTGTCAGTTTTAGTTTTTCTTAAAGTAGTTGTTAGGATAAATTTTTTGACAAGTGAAGCATTAAATTCCATGAAAGAAAAGCCGTTTTCTTCAAGGAAAAGCATAAGATTAAAATGATAATGTCCAGTTGCTTCGAATCCTATTCTAATTTCTTGAGATTTATCTAAAGAGTTTAATAGATTAAGTAGTTCATTAAAACCATTTTGATTGTTTTTAAAAGATAGGTTTTGAGTAATTACAGTACCTGTTTCAGTAGTGATGAAACAGTCATGTTTGTACTTTGATACATCAATACCAACAAAGTACATAAAAGCACCTCCTAAAATAAAAATTAATGCACTGATGTTTACACACAAACTTTCTACTATGTATTCACGAAAATAAAACGTCAAAGCGTTAACTAACTAATTAACAATAAAAATAAAAAGCTGTGGTAGGTGTCATCTCCAACCAGTCAAAGCTGTAAAAAAATGAAACAAATCCACAGTGCTAAATATATTATATAAAATTTTAAAAGAAAGGAGAAATAATCCAATCATCTATATAATATTTTGATAATTGGATTATACGTGATTAAAAATGAACGACAATAACAACGTTCAAAATCAAAGTAGTAAAAATGTCTATGAGGAATTTGCTGACTGCATTAAAGAAATAGCATTAAAAGAAGAAATGAGAGAAAAAAGGGTGACTTGGGTGGAAGATTTGGAAAAGTTTTCCGAAAAACAAGAAACCAAAACAAAAGAAAATGTGCAAGAAGATATAGCTACAAAAGAAATCCCAAAATTACCCGAAGTAGTAGAAAAAAAAAGTATTTACTGTGGAAGATGTTCCGAGTATGGACGAATTACTAGAGTTATACAAAAGAAAAGAATTAGTAGAATTTCCTTCATGGATTATAGAAAGCAAAAATAAACTTAATGTTTCTCCACAAAAGTTATTCATGCATATAAAAAAGAAGTATCATATTTTATCTGTAAAGCTAGGAAATTCCGACGGTATTGTTTTATATCTTTATCGAAATGGGTATTATGTACAATGGACTGATAGTGATCGTAAAGCTTTTATCAAGAAACATATCCCTACAGAAATTAGAGAACCAATTCATTGGGAAAAAGTTGATAAGGAATTATTGACAGAATATGCCAACACAGAAGAAAGTGAGTTGAATTCCAATGAAAATATAATTAACTTCCGTAATGGTATCTTTCATCTCGATACAGGAGAATTAACTCCTCATAGTTCAGAATACTTATCAACTATACAGATACCATGTAACTATAACCCAAATGTACGTTTATCACAAGCTAAAGTATTTATGAAGTTTTTAGATGATATTACTGGAGGTAATTTAGACGATAAAATTACAATTCTTGAGTTGATAGGAGCAATTATTAGTAACATAAAAGGTTGGAGATATAAAAAAGTGATTGTTCTAAAAGGAAAAGGAAATACGGGAAAAAGTAAATTACTTGATCTTGTCATCTATCTTGTAGGTGAATAAAATGTCTTTACAACAGATATTGCAAAATTGCATAGTCAGTTTGGTCTATCAGGAATTTATGGAAAAAGATTATTGTGTAGTGGAGATATGAAATTCTCCAAACTATCAGAAATTGATAAGATAAAGGAATTAACAGGTGGAGATCGTGTCAACATTGAGGGAAAATTCCAAAATAGTTTTTCAGCCCAATTCAGTGGGTTTATGTGGTTTAACTGCAACGACCTACCAGCTTTCTCTGGAGATAAAGGAGTCCATGTGTATGAACGATTTTTAATTTTGTTATGTGACAATGTAATACCACCAGAGAAACGTGATGCTGAATTATTGGATAAGTTAAAAGCAGAAGGGGAAATCATAGTAAATACAGCGATTAAGGTTTTACAGCAATCAATAGCACGTGGCTATGTTTTCACTGAAAGTGATAGAACAAAAAATAATCGTAAGAATTATAAAATTCAAAACAATTCGCTATCTTTATTCTTACAAGATTGTTGTATTATTGGAGAGGGGAGAGTAACGAAAAAACAATTTAAAGAAGCATATAAAAATTGGTGTAAAGAAAATAATTATATTTACGAAAGACCAAACAGTATCAATAAAATTTTAGTGGAAGATTTTGAAGTAGAAGAATTCAAATCTAATACAGAATATTATAGATTGACTATAAAAAATTACTAGGTAGTTTGGGTGATTTGGGGAAAATGTTCGGAAAATTTGCTTGATTTAGCAAATAAAAAATACAATATTTAGCGAATGAAGGTTTGAAAATTTTAACCCGATTCACCCAAATTAAAATTTATAAGAAACCGTATATTTTCTTCTTATTTTATTTCTGAATTGTTAGAGCTATAAAGGAATAGAAAGAGGGTGTATATAAATGGTTATAGTAGTAAGAAAAGGTAAAAAAGAAAATGGATTGAAAGAATTAGATAGAAAAGCAACAGAACGGAATAATTGGATCAATGAGGTATTTGTAGTAGCAAATGGGTGTACTAATACTAAAAGATTGATTGCATTTTTACAAATAGCTTATGTTGCAGTTGACGGGTTACAAACAGAACTAAAGGAAACTTGGTTATAGATTTAGTTGTTCTGATCCTCAAACTTAATTTAGTAAAGGAGCGGAAACATAACAAAAGACACACACAACAAGAACAAAAGTTTGCTAAAACTATTGCTTTACATAATAATATATGTTAAAATAATCATGGTAAAGAAAATGCAGTATTCCCAATAATTACACGCATTTTGCAATAGTAAATTTTACAAATAAAAAGGAGTGAAATTTACATGAACAAAAATGTGAAAATAGAAGAAGCAGCTAAAGAAATGGGAAAATCTCAACAATTTGTTAGAATAGGTTTACAGAGAAAAACTTTGCCCTTTGGTGTTGCTGAAAAGTT
>CALYAQ010000121.1 GCA_944393615.1 uncultured Clostridia bacterium | reverse complement strand
TTGACAAAGCATGTTTTTTCTATTATAATATAATTCGTCAATAGGAAAATGGGCGCATAGCTCAGTTGGGAGAGCATCTGCCTTACAAGCAGGGGGTCATAGGTTCGAGCCCTATTGTGCCCACCATTTTTAATTATATGGCCTGGTAGTTCAGTTGGTTAGAACGCTAGCCTGTCACGCTAGAGGTCGAGGGTTCGAGTCCCTTCCAGGTCGCCATTTTTTTAAAAGCCCAGATAGCTCAGTCGGTAGAGCAAGGGACTGAAAATCCCTGTGTCGGCGGTTCGATTCCACCTTTGGGCACCATATGCGGGAGTAGCTCAGTTGATAGAGCGTCGCCTTGCCAAGGCGAAGGTCGCGGGTTTGAGCCCCGTTTCCCGCTCCAAATTGGTAATACTGTGAAGTTACAAATAACTTTACAGCATTTACTATATAATGTATTTAATACAATTACATATATTAAGAAAAGAAGCGTATCCTTAACGCTTCTTAAATTTCTTTAAAGAATGTATACATATTAAATTAGTTTAAACTTTAAATAGATATCTATATTAATATTTTGTACAATATATAAAAAAATATTCATTAATTTTATATAATTTAATATTTTAATTGACAAGTTAAAATGTAAAATATATAATTTTAAATATAGTGGAGGAGATAAAATGAGAGAAAAATTTGATAAGTATAAGATAACATCATTTGTATTTTGGATTGCATCTGTATATGCAATATTCTTAAGTGTTTATTGCTTAATACTAAATAATTCTACATCTTTAACACAATTACTATTTATATTTGCACTAGCATGTTTTGTTTATATGGATATAGTATTACTTATGGAATATGCAAAGGTTAATAAAACGTTAAAACAGATTAAGGGCGTAGAAACTAAATACAAATATTTCCAAACGTATGTAGACGAAAATAATCTTATTATTGAAACTTTAAAAGAAGAAGTAGAAAATTTGAAGAAAGATTTATCAGATTTACAAATTAAATCACAAGAAATTAGTGAAGATGAAAAATTTGTAAAATATTCTATTAATTTGAAACAATAAAATGGCTTAAGGTAAACTTAACCATTTTTTTGTTTTTGAAAAGGATGCTAAAAAGTCATTTTCAATATTTATTGTATCTTTTATCCATTTTGTAGCATCAATATCTGGAATAGACATATTACCTAAAGAAAAACATTTTTCTTTTTCTTTAATGTAGTGGTTATCAGAACCACCAGATGCTTTAAGCCTATATTTTTCTATTTTATTGAGTAAAAATTCTTGTAATTCGTTATTGTGCCATGGATACCATACTTCAATACCATCCAAGCCACAGCAGATAATATTATCTAATTCATATTTTATACGTTTACTATATCTGCCCACGTGAGCTATAAATGCTAAGCCTTCTGATTTTTGTATACATGATATTGTATCAAAAATATTTGGGTAACACATTGTTGTATCTACATATAGTGGGGAACTAGGGTTGTTTAAGTGCTGTACAAGAAATTGTTTTGGAGTGTATATATTATGTGTAATATAGCCATTTTCTTTGTGGGTTTTGAGCTCATTATAGAAAGCTAGATATATTATAGGTGGATTATCTAAAACAGATTTGTTAAAAACCAATTTGTTTTTTTCTATATTTTCTAAAATTCCTTGTTTTAAAATTTCTCTTTTGGGTGGTAACCCTTTATATAGTTTAACTAAATTTCGTTGTATTTTTTTTATATCAAAATTATACCCTAAGATATCTATCATATTTTCTTTATATGTTGTTATTAATTCAATTCCTTTAATTATACGGGTATCTCTAAAAATATTATGCAATTTTAATATGTTTTTTTCTTTAATACAACTTAATATTTGCTTTTGTAATAATAAATAGCCGTTTATACTATTATGGTCAGTTATAGATAAAACGTCAATTCCTAATTTGTGTGCTCTTTTAATTAATCTTAATGGAGATTGATTTCCGTCTGAACAGCAAGTATGACTATGTAAATCTATTTTTAAATTATTCATAATGTGCTCCTTTCGTGTATGATATATTTTATGCGAAATAAGGTTTTAGTATAACGGCTTTACATTTTTACTTTATAAAAACAATAAGAAAAAACCTCAAAACATATTGAAATCAATACATTTTGAGGTTGGTGGGTCATCAGAGATTCGAACTCTGGACCTGCCGATTAAGAGTCGGATGCTCTACCAACTGAGCTAATAACCCATTTGCTATGTATAAATATTATACACTATTTTTATTTAATGTCAATAAAAAAATAAAAATAAATAAAATAATAGTTAGATACCATTATTTTATTTTAGGTCAAAAGTTATATCCGTAGCAATGGAACCGTCATGCACATATAACTTATAATGTGCATCGACCTCTACCGGAAATACATCTGGAAAAGATCCAAGTATAACTCGCTGATAAGTTCTTTCAAAAGTTTCAATCTTTGGTGTTTCGTTTTCGCTAATTAAATATATATCAGTTTTATCAGCTTCTACTTGATTATATTTAATTGCATTGTTATCATCTTTGTAGTAATATGCATAAATTGGTACATTATTTATGTATCCACTAAATGCAATAAAACTACCACCGATATGACCTTCTGTTGTTACTTTATCGTTTAATGCGCGTAATTCCTTTGTATCAACTATCTCATCTGTATATGTAACTTCGCCAATAGGAATAATACCAACTAAAAATACAATACCAAATGAAATAAGGAAAGCGCCTACAGTTAAAAATATAGCAGAACCAACGTCATACGATTCATTCCTAACATATTTTGCAGCTACTACTGTTATGAAAACTGCTATTGCAAATAAGATGTAAGCTACTATCATTTTAATAACTCCTGTACAAAAAATATTTTGTACACAAATGTAAATTTTACTTTACATGCATATTATATCATAAAAATATTTTTATGTAAAGCTTTTTTCCTTTTTTTTTGATTTTTTTCAACCAAAATACGACATATTGAGTCAATAAAATCCTTATTTCCCTAGTAAAAAATATTGATTTCCTCTTGACAAATGCGTAAATAAATGATAATATATTAATGCTGTTTTTTTATGATGCTAAAAGGAGGTAAAAAATTGCAAAATAAAGTAGTGGGCGTTAATCAATCTATAAGAGAGCTAAATAAAAATAATGTTGATTACGTATATATTGCAGAAGATGCTGACAAAAACGTTATAGAAAAATTAGTAAAAGCGTGCAACGAAAAAGAAATTTGCATTAAATATGTAGAAACTATGAATAAATTGGGTAAAATGTTTAATGTAGAAGTTAAGGTTGCTGCTGTAAGTATATTAAAATAAAGGAGGTGAGATAATTGTTCACAGTAAATCAATTGGTTAGAAAAGGAAGAAAAACCGTTTCTAAAAAAGCTAAGGCTCCAGCATTGTTAAAAGGGTATGATGCAAAAAAGAAAGCAGTAACAAACGCAAAGGGACCTCAAAAAAGAGGAGTATGTACAGTAGTTAAAACTGTAACACCTAAAAAACCTAACTCGGCTTTAAGAAAAGTTGCTAGGGTTAAGTTGACAAATACAATGGAAGTTACTGCTTATATACCAGGAATAGGACACAACTTACAAGAACACAGTGTTGTTTTAATAAGAGGTGGAAGAGTTAAAGATTTGCCAGGTTGTAGATATCACATTATCAGAGGTACATTAGATACAGCTGGTGTTGCGAATAGAAAACAAGCTAGATCAAAATATGGAGCAAAAAGACCAAAATAATTATAGTTTTTTAAGAGTGCTGAATATTTAGCTAAATAAATATATAAGCACTGTCAAAGAGTATAAAGTCTTTGAGTACCTATGAAATAATTTATTAGTTAAGGAGGGAAGAAAAGTGCCAAGAAAAGGATATATTGCGAAAAGAGAAGTGTTACCAGATCCAATGTATAATAATAAAATTGTTACAAAGCTTATCAATAATATCATGTTAGACGGTAAAAAAGGTGTAGCTCAAGCAATTTGTTATGGTGCATTTGATATTGTTAAAGAAAAGACTGGTAGAGATCCAATTGATGCTTTCGAAACAGCATTAAATAATGTAATGCCTGTATTAGAAGTTAAAGCAAGAAGAGTTGGTGGAGCTACATATCAAGTTCCAATAGAAATAAGACCTGAAAGAAGACAAACATTAGGACTTCGTTGGTTAGTATTATATGCTAGACAAAGAGGCGAAAAGACAATGAAAGAAAAATTGGCTGCAGAAATAATTGATGCAATCAATCAAACAGGCGGAGCTTTCAAAAAGAAAGAAGATATGCATAAAATGGCAGACGCAAATAGAGCATTTGCACATTATAGATGGTAATAATATATTAAATTTAATTTTAGAAGGGAGGATTAACTGTGGCTAGACAGTTTCCGTTAGAAAAAACAAGAAATATAGGAATTATGGCGCATATTGATGCTGGTAAGACTACTACTACAGAAAGAATACTATTTTATAC
>CALYAQ010000120.1 GCA_944393615.1 uncultured Clostridia bacterium | reverse complement strand
AAAAAACCAAGAGAACATATTTTTATCTATGTTTTCTTGGTTATATTTTTTATTGCATACTAAAACTAGGTTAAATTTTATTAACCTTATTTGTAAATTATATCCAATTGTGTGTGTGTGTGTGTGTACAGCCTCAACCGTTTTAGCGTTTTTATTCATTTCGTTTTTCTCCCTTTTATGTACTTTATTGTATTACTCTTATATCAATTTGTCAATATTAGTTTTTTCTACTCTGCATTAGTCCATACCTGTGATACATCGTCATTATCCTCAAGTCCATTAACTAATCTGTCTAATTTTTCTGTTTGCTCATCAGTTAGAGTTACATATGTAGTAGGTATCATTTGTCGTTCCGCTTCTGTGAACACAATACCTTCCTTTTCTAATTTTTCCATAACTTCAGCAAATTTAGATGGTTCAGTTATTATTTCGTAATACTCTTCTTCTACATTGAAATCTTCTGCTCCCACATCTAAAACTAACATCATTAAATCATCTTCAACTATACTATCGTTTTTTTCAACAATTAAAACACCTTTTTTATTAAACATATAGCTTACACAACCTGTTGTGCCTAAATTTCCTCCACATTTATCAAATAAATGTCTTACATCTGCTGCTGTTCTATTTTTATTATCTGTTGTAGCCTCAACAATTATTGCTACACCATTTGGTCCATAACCTTCATAAACAATTTCTTCATAGCTTGATGTATCTTCTGCACCAGCTGCTTTTTTAATACTTCTTTCTATATTATCATTTGGCATATTGTTTGCTTTACATTTAGCTATAACATCTTTTAATCTACTATTAGCATCAGGATCGGGTCCACCTTGTTTTACTGCAACAACAATCTCTCTTCCTAATTTAGTAAATATTTTCCCTTTCTGAGCATCAGTTTTTTCTTTCTTATTTTTGATATTTGCCCATTTACTATGTCCTGACATATTATTTCCCCCTTAATTTTTCTTACAGCTGTTCGTGTCAGCTGTTTTTTATTTATATTCTTATTTACACAAATTCTTATTAATATATCTATATTAAAATTTTGCATAACTTTATACCAATATATTTTAACACATATTTTCAATTTTGTGTAGTGTTTTACAAATAAATTTTTTTATTATTTACTTTTGGACGCAATATATATATAATATTTTTCCTTTATCTTTATGTAGAAATAGCCACTAATATTAAACAATATTACTAATATAACTTTGGAAAATCTAAACTTTATTACTACCTATTAAAAGTCTAATATTGGCAAAATACATGCTGATAATATAATACTAAAACATATTTACTTAAACGTAAAAAAATATATAACAATTTACATAAAACCATAAGGGCAAAGCAACAAAAAAGTAGAATTTACTTTTGCAATTAAGCTAAAAATTAGAAATGGACTTTTTTAAGTGAATATATATTACTTTACAATCAAGTACATATAATATACTTTTACTATTTTATTACATTCATAGCCTTTTTTGCTATTTTTCTTCTATCAAATATATTTAAAATAACTATAAACGTTGCCGTTAATACAAAAGTTATACCATAAACAACTAAGCTTAATTTCCAATTGCCTTGCGATAAATTAGCACCTACAATTGTTGAAGATATAACTGAAGGGAAACGTCCAAAAGTTGCTATTAAAATAAAGCTCAATGGTTTTACAGGTAATAGTCCTCCTATATACGTTAATAAATCTTTTGGGGTACCTGGTATTAAAAAAAGCATTAACATTATATACTCCACAAGTTTAGGATTTTTAAATAATTTGCTATTTTCTATTTTATCTATTCTTTCTTTTTTAAAAAATTGATAAACAAACTTTTTTCCTAATTTCCTTGATAGCCAAAATATTCCTGTAGTAATAATAAATACCGTAACAAATATAAATATTGTTCCACCTATTGCTCCATAACACATACCTGCCAATATCTCTAAGGGTTCACCTGGTAAAATCATTAAAAACATTTGTAACAATTGCAACGTGAACAATGCTAATATCCCCCATACACTAGATTCTTCAACCTTTTGTTTAAATGCTATTTGACCTTCTTGCGTTGATAAATCTTTAATTATTGGGAAAAGATATATTATTGCACCTATAAATATTGGTAGTATTAATATTGTAGCTATAATTTTTATAATTTTTATTTTCTTATCTTTGTTCATATATCGTTATTTTTATCTCCATAAATATATTGTATCACAATTATACTAGTATAACAAGAAAAAAAAAGAAAATACTTTTTTAAAAAATTTTTTTCGATAATACATATGACAACTATTAAAATAATAATTCGGCATATCCTACAAATAAAAACAAGCCTTGCTTCGTTTCTTTAGAAAAATGTTTTTACTATACTCCTATTTTATGCATAAAAGAAACATTAAAAATATTAGATAGTTGTATGTTTAATAATTATTATCAATTATTAGATAATTGCAACAACATTAGTAGACATTTAAATGTTCTACGATAATAATTATGGACGATATTTTTTATCATACAATTATGGCTAATTATTAAAACATTGTTTATAAAGTACAATAAATTACATGGCAGAACGAACATTATGCAAATAGACGCATTATTATTAAGAATAACTAAAATCAAAGTGATAATTGCTCAATTAACAACTACCACTTTTAATTATATTCAAAATATTCAAATTTTTATTTGGTGACATTTAAAAAAGTTATTAACACACTTATAGTAATTAATTTTTCTTAACTAATTATATATGACATCAAGTTGTATTTCTTTCTCTTCTTTTCCATATATCAAGTTATATTGTTGTTCTTTATTAAATTCACTATTAATGTATATATAGTATTTAAATTCGTCATTATCAATTTCTAACATTCTTTTTTTATTATTATCTACCACTTTAAACTTTCCTTTTTCTTCTATTTTAACATATGGTGTTTTAATACTTTCACTTGACCAAAATTCAGGTTGTTGCTGAACTAATAACAATTCACCTTCTACAACTGGTGAAGTTGTAATCATTGCAAAAGTATCATTATTTGTTGTAAAGCTCTTTACTATTCCTCCTTTTTGAAAAAATGTTATTGTCTGTATCCCATTATCATATGCATATATTTCAATATCACTATTATATACGCAACATTCACCTACAATATCCATACCATCTGCAATTGCTTCTATCTTCACATTGCTTTCATCTATCGTTATATGTCCTTCCCAATTTTTTTCATCATCTAATACATTAATAGCATCATCTCTTGCTATTATATTTATATCATTTTGTTTTAAAACAACCCTATTTCCTTCTATTCCTTCAAAACACTGTTCTATATTTATACTACTTTTATTAATATCAATTGCTTTATCACAACCTATTGCATCATCATTTGTCGTCATTTTTAGATTACTTTGTTCTATATTTATTTTTTCTTTTGAATTTAAGCAATCATCCAAACTATTAATTATTAATTCAGCATTTATTATATTTATTTCATTTTCAGCATTTACTGCCTTACAACTTGTTTCTAATGCATATAGTTTTTTATAATTTTCAACATCATCTTTTCCAACTTTATAGTACTTATCATTTTCAAGTACATATCTTCCATTACTTACAGATAATATATAAATTCCATTTGTATTAATGTTCATTTTCGAATTTGTTATACTAAATTTATTTGTATCAATTGCATCTCCGTTTGTAGTATATATATTTACATTAGTATCTGCAATATTAATATTTTCTTTTGATTTAATTCCTTCTTTTGCATTAATCTCTAATATACCTTCTCCGTTTATCTCAACTGTTCCTACTGAATTTATTCCTATTCCATTAGTACTATTAATATAATTTTGACCTTTTAATATAATCGTTACATGTTCTTGATTAATATCAATTACATTATTTTTATTTGTCAAATTTACATCTTCTATTATTAACGTTACATTTTCATTTGTATTTATACTTATTCCATATTTATCTGTATTTCCTTTAATATTATATATTCCTTTTTTAACGATATTTATATTTCCATTTTCAACTATATTTTTACAATTGCTTTCTACTTCTGATCCATTAATATATACGTAATAGTTTGAACTATTAAAATATAGGTAAGCTATTATACTAAGTATCATAATTATTCCTATTCCCAAAAGTATCAATAATTTTTTCATATTCTTTCTCCCTTATTTTTCTTTTACATTTCTAATCAAATTCATTACATATTCTACTAGTGTATTTCCAAATTTTTGTGCATTATCTCTATTTATATCAACTGGTTGTTCTCCTAACCTTAAACCATAATAGTATTCTTCTGGAATATCTCCAAACTTTTCTATTCCTATTATTTCTCTATCTTCTTTTACATATTTCATATCTTTGATAGGATATAGATTGCTTAATCTACATGAGGTTAATATTCCATTTGCAAAAACATTCATATGATATTCTGATATTACATTATAGTATTCTACATATTCTTCAACAATTTCTTTACTTATTAATTTTATTTCTTTCCCTTCATTGTTAAATGTTGTTGTCCCTATTGGTGTATCTTCTGTCATAGGGTATGTAAATTTTCCTTGCTCTTTATTAAATATTCTATGTTGATTAATTGTTTTTAGCTCACTTCCATCTGAGAATTTTATTAAATCATATTGTGTTGTTGCTTCTTTCTTCTTTAACCATAATATTTTTGCTGTTGTAAATTCTCCTTTATCAAAATCCCATACTAATACTTCATCATCATATGTCAAGTCTTCTATTTTCTTCTTTCTTCTTTTCTTCTTTCCTGTTTTTCTATCTATTTCTACCACTTCTATCTCTGTTCCTCGGACTAAACAAGCGACATTGATTTGAAACGGGCACTCAAACGAATAGACCATTCCGTTCGAGAAAGCTGTAGTTACTACAACAGTAGCATCAACACTACCATACGTCGTTGCGTCGATGTAGAAAATATTACCTTCCAACCAAATTTTATTAGAACTCAAAATCCAATACTCACCATCGAATGTTAGAGGTTCGAGACTATAATTCGTGATACTCAAATTATTTTTAGGATTAAATGTATAAAGTGCGTGAATTCCCAAAACCTCTCCGTCCTCCAGAATGTATAATTTTTTCAGGAATCGTTTCTAAAGGAACATACACTGTTATAGGTACTTCTTTGCTCATACCGTTATAGCTGATAGAAACATTAGTATCTTCCAGTGTTAATTTCTCTGCTGGAGCCACAGATATTTCCTCAACTGTTGCAATTGTTCCATCAGAATATTTAACCAAAACTGTCATTCCTTCGGTATCAAACAATTCCCCAGGTGCATATTCATTCCTATACTCGCCTGACACTGTAATACCTGTTTCTATTTTATTAACCGTTATATCTCTTGTTGCTGTCTTTCCTTGATATGATACTGTCAACTTTTTATGTTCATGATTTAATTGTATTCCACTTTCTGGACTTATTGTATACTCAGTTATCGGCTCACTTGAACCATCTGCATATATTGCTTCTACTATTATTCCAGTTGTATCAAATGTATCTCCATAATTATATATTAAATTAGGTTCAGTTACTATTTGTATTCCTGTTACTAGTTTGTTTACTGTTATTTCTTGGCTTGCTGTCTTTGTTATACCTTCTTCTGTATATGTTATTGTAACACTTGTATCTGTAGTTTGTAATGCCCCTGCAGGTTCATAACTATAATTTGTTACTTTTCTACTTGTACCATTTCTATAATTTGCTATTACTGTCAAATTACTTTTTGATATTACATTTCCTTCTACATAGGTTGCATTATTTAAACTTACTGATATGCTTGCAAGTTTTTCATTATTTGTCTTTATTGTTTCTCCATTATTTATTATATTACCGGCTTTATCTGTTACTCTTACTTGCAGATTGTCATTTTCTTGAATTTCTACTTCTGTTGTATATACTAACCAATTAGTACCATCTGTTGTATATTCTATAACATATGAGTTATTTGGTAACTGTGTATTTATGATCATTTTACCTTCTTCTGTAATTACGTCTAGATATTTATTTATCGCTTCTTCCATTATTTCAAACAAACTTATTTGAGTTCCTTCTTCTATTGTTAACATCATTGTTTCATCGTCATATGGCCCATATCCTTTCATTACTTCCACCACTTCTTCTTCTGTCAATGATGTATATTTTCCACTTTCGTTTACTCTCTTCATCATTATCGCTGATATATCCATGTTTATTTGTTCTATTTTTAGTTTCTTATTATATGCGTTTACTGTATTTTGTGTTTGTCCAAACATATTATTATCAGACATTGTTAGCATTACAGTTGCTGTTAATACTATCAATATTATTACCGTTATTACTAAAGCTACTAAACTAATTCCTTTTTTATATAATTGGTTCATTTTCTTTCTCTCCTTCTAAAATATATTTATATTCTAACATATCGCTTTATACATAATGTATAGTGTATTTGTTCTTTTGTATATATATTTTTATCATTTTTAATTCTTTATATTTTTTGTTAGTTTTTTACAATATAAAAAACTAAAGTACATACTTTTTACTGTATGTTACTCTAGTTTTATTTTCTCTTTCCTATTTATTTTTTTACATACTAAACCAAGTTCGAATTTTTCTTCAAACTTTAATTGTAAATTATATCCAAGTGTGTGTGTGTGTGTGTGTGTAGAGCCCCAAGGGTTACATGGTTTTTCTGCATTTTTCTTTCCCCTCTTTTTTCATATATTTTATATTAATATGTTACCATACCACTTTTAGGTTGTCAAGCATTTATTAACAGAATTTATTAACAGAACAGAAATAAAGAATAATTTTTTTATTTTTTGTGTATGTCTATAATTTCATCTAATTTTTTAGTAATAATTGGTTAAGCACTTATCTAATTTGCATATAAGTTACCTTGCCCCCAAAAATACATTTTTTTGAGATTTCCTATTGTTTTTATTTTATTTTTGTTATATGCTTAACATGATTTCAAATCTTAACTGTATTTTCTTATGGTCAGTTAGATTTGGTATTGTTTGAGTAAGTGCTTGCGTTAAACTGACACTTACTTCTTTTATACTCATTTTTAATTCTTTTATATACTTTCTAGCAATTGTCTTATTGTATGTGCAAATTGTATAAAAAAAATACTTTTTAAAAAATTTTTTCAAAAAGTATTTAAAATATTGTTAAGCCTATCGCCATTATAATCCAACAAAAACTTGCTACGCATAATGTTACTACTTGAAACTCAATCTCAATAAATCTATAGCATTTATAAGTAATGAAAATAGCAATCACCATTAATAAACCTATACTTGAAAACATTAAAACTAAATTCCCGTGGAAAAAATACCCAATTATAAAACAAATTATTGATAATAGCATACAAATTGCCACTATCCAACTTAAGCCTTCATTATATTTTTCCCAAAAGCATTTTTTCTTATATATCCGTACATTTTTTTCAATATCCTCATAACCATATTCCAAGTCATAAGTATTATAAGTATCTTTAAATTCCATAAATACATTATATCATTTTATTTAATTCTTTGTATTGCTGAATGTTATGTTGTAAAACATTTATTCTATGTTTTGCGTATAAAAATACATGAAAAATCGT
>CALYAQ010000119.1 GCA_944393615.1 uncultured Clostridia bacterium | reverse complement strand
TGCCCTAGATTATTATTTAGCTTGAAATGAACTTATAAATTGAACCGCCGTATGCCGAACGGCACGTACGGTGGTGTGAGAGGGAATAAATAAAATTATTATTTATTCTCTACTCGATTTTCTTTTTCTTTCAATTCTATTGAATAATGCATGATATTGTTATATAATGTATAGGTAAAAAAGTATAAAAATTAGATTGTAATAAGGGCGGAGAATGGATGTTTAAAAATATTTATACAAAATTAGTAGTAATATACTTAACATTGCTAATATTAATAGTTATACTATTGTCAGTGTTTTCAATAGGCTTTTTCTATAAACAATATTCAGAAGAAGCACAAATACAAAGTTTAGCAATGGCAGATAAAATTGATGGATTACTTACACAATACTATAATAATGAGATAACAAAAAAGGAGCTAACATCATGGATAGATGCTATGAGTTATGTTGCTAGTACAAAAATATATGTTTTAAACCCAGACAAAACTATTATTAATAATGCTGATAGTTCAGAACAAATATTTACAAATGAAAATGTATATAAAGATATAACTAAGGTTATGGAGGGCGAAGTAGTTATAAAAATGGGACTATTAACCCAAAAAACGGACAATAGTATTATGTATATGGGTAAACCTTTCATATATAATAACGAGATTGCAGGTATAATACTATTATTTACACCTGTTGAACAGTTTGCCAAAACTATTGAAAGTATGCTTTATGGTATTATATCAATATCTATACTAATAACGATTATAGGGTCGATTGTCATATTGCTAATATCGAAGAATATATCAAAACCTATAACTGTAATATCAGATTATGCAAGAAAGCTTGGTAAGGGTCAAGCGGTAGATGATTTGGATATTATTGGT
Source organism: uncultured Clostridia bacterium (assembly GCA_944393615.1). Classification (GTDB taxonomy): domain Bacteria; phylum Bacillota; class Clostridia; order TANB77; family SIG350; genus CALYAQ01. Next base: position 10,939 of record CALYAQ010000119.1, on the reverse strand, counting down.
CAAGACGAAATAGCAAAATTAGCTAAGGCTTTTAATGAAATGAAACGTGAGATTAAGGCTTCAGAAGATATTAGGAAAGAGTTTATAGCTAATGTATCTCATGAATTACGTACACCTCTTACAACTATTATAGGGTTTTTAAAAGGAATATTAGATGGTGTAATAAAAGATGAAGAACAAACTAGATATATTCAAATAGCTTATGATGAAGCTAATAGGTTAAAGACATTAACAACTGAAATACTAGATGCAACAAAAATAGAATCAGGAAGGGTAATGCTAAATATAACGAAGTTTAGTTTGAGTAACTTACTTGACGATATATTTATGGAGTTTAATCAAGAAATACAAAATAGAGGGTTAGTATTATTAACAGAATATAGAAAAACTTTAATGCTAGAGGCAGATAGGGATAAAATTAAGCAAGTAATAATTAATATTTTGGGTAATGCAATGAAATTTACACAAAAGGGATATATTAAAATTTCTGCAAGATATGCTAATCAGAAAATGATAATAAAAGTGGAGGATACAGGTATAGGAATTTCAAAGGAAAAACTACCACATATATTTGATAAGTTCTATACAGCTAATACATACGGTTCTGCTACTGGTGGAGCAGGTTTGGGTCTAAATATAGCTAGAAATCTTGTGCAATTACATGGTGGAAAAATATTGGTTGAATCTGAATTAAATGTAGGTACAATAATTACCATTGAATTGTAGAAAGAAGTATAGTAGAATAAAAAAAAGGAGATAAAAATGGCAAAGTATGTGAAATATCTAATAATAATGATATTAGTAGTAATTGTTTGTGTAATGCTAATATGGTATGTATTTATTAGACCAAATGAACAAGTAACTGAATATATGAATAAATTTGATGCTACTACACAAGCTGTTCAGGGGCAAGTTGTTCAGGAAAATGTGGAACAAGAAACTGATGATACTACATTGATAGATAATAATAATAAACCTGAGAACAATGATGTGGAAAATGAAAATCAACCTAATCCTAATATAGACAATCCTAATAAAAAGCCTGATGATGAGCCTAATGTTATATTGACATCTGAAACTGAAATGTTAAATAAGCAAGGTGAAGAATTGTTAAAACAAATATCAGAAGAATTGGAAAATTCAATTTTAACTATTAAACAATCAACAGGTGTAATAGACGACAAATGGCTTGAGGAAGAAAAAAATGAGTAAAAGTTGAGGTAGAAAACATGAAAAAAGTATTGCTATCAATTATAATAGTTTTTTCAATGTGCTTTTATGGAAGCACTTGTTTTGCTACGTCTACAATAGATATAAATGGCTTGACAGATGAACAAATAATTCAACAATGGGAACAAATAACAAGAGAAAGAGAAAGAATAAAATTGTCAAGAGATTTAAAGAAAGATATTATTAAAAATAACAATGTTACAATAGAAAATTTAAAAGTTGATGCATTAGATGCTATCCAAACAGCGTCTTTAAAAGTTAATGCGCTTTTAGAAAGAATACAAAAAAATGATTTGGTTATAACTAATGAAGTTATTAAAAATTTAACTGAGATATTAGAAACAATGCAAATAGCAAATCAGACTATAAAAGAAGGGGCAGAGTCTTTAGAGCAAATAACCAAAATGACAGATATTAAAGGATATGATAGTTCTGTTTTAACTGTATTAGATAGTGCTATTGAAAAACAAAATTTAATTATAGTTAGCTATAAACAGATTATTGAAGAGTTAGGAGAGTTAGATGAAGAAAATATGTAGTTTGTTTGATAATATATTTAATCAAATTTCAAATTTTAGGTTTTTTGAATGGGGAGTTATAAAAATATGTTTGATAGTATTAGGTATACTAGTTGGCACATATTTTTATAAATTCTTTTTAGAAAATATTAAAATAGTATGGACAATTTTTTTAATATTTTTTGCATTTTCAATATATTTTGTATTTGTTAAAAAATATAGTAATAATAAAAACAGTATAGAAAGGAAATAGTATGAAAGAAAATTCAGATAAAGATGAAAATAAATTATGTTTAGCAGTAGGAGGACAGGCTTTAATTGAAGGTGTAATGATGCGTGGCACAAAGGTTATTAGTATGGCTGTAAGAAAGCCAGACGGAGAAATAATCACAAAAGTTGAACCTATAAACTCTAAGATAAAGAAATATAAATTAGATAAAATTCCATTTATAAGGGGAATATTTAGTTTTGGTAGTTCTTTAATTGTTGGAACAAAAGCATTAATGTTTTCTGCTAAGTTCTTTGATATAGAAGAAACAGAAGAAGAAAAAGCTAAAAGAGAAGCAAAGGGCAAGAAAAAGGAAGAAGAAGTAAAGGATATAGTTATATGGATTTCAGTGATTTGTGGATTACTTTTAAGCATAGGCCTTTTTATAATTTTACCTAATTTAATCTCACATTTTATAGTGCCAGAAGAAAATGTAGCTTTATATAATACATTAGAAACAATATTTAAGTTTGCTATATTTTTTGGATATTTAATATTAGTATCGCAAATGAAGGATATAAAACGTGTATTTGAATATCACGGTGCAGAGCATAAAACTATTTTTTGTTATGAAAATGATTTAGAGCTAACAGTTGAAAATGTAAAGAAACAATCAAGATTTCATCCAAGATGTGGAACTAACTTTATGATAATAGTATTAATTATAAGTGCTATTGTATTTACCTTAATTGGAAGATATGAAAATGCCTTTATAAATATAGGGTATCGTGTAATATTATTACCTGTAATAGCCGGCATATCCTATGAGGTAATAAGGCTAGTTGGAAAAACTAAAAATAAATTTTTAAAACTTCTTGCAGCACCAGGTTTGTATTTACAAAGAATTACAACTCGTGAACCAGATGAGTCACAAATAGAAGTTGCAATACAAGCATTAAAATTAGCTGTTGAAGATAAATCAGTAGAAACTAAATAAAGGAATAATTATGGAAGTTAACGTTGGAGATTTATTAAATATAGGTAGAAATAAATTAAAAAAAAATAATATTGATATATCAGAAGCAAGGATGTTACTTGCTTTTGTATTAGGAGTGGAACAAGAAAAATTAACAATAATTAATAAATGTGATGAAAAATATGCTAATAAATATTTTGAATATGTATCTAAAAGAATACAGGGCGTTCCGTATGCATATATAGTTGGAAAACAAGAATTTATGAAATTACCATTTATTGTTACAAAAGATGTATTAATACCAAGGCAAGATACTGAAATTCTAGTTGAACATACAATTGAATTAGCAAAAAAATTAAACAAAGCGAATATAGATATATTAGATATGTGTACTGGGAGTGGCTGTATAGCAATATCTTTAAAAAAATATATTCTTAATTGTACTGTTTGTGGTGTGGATATAAGCCAAGAGGCGTTAGATGTTGCAAGAAAAAATGCTCAATTAAATAATATAGATGTTAAGTTTATACAATCTAATTTATTTGAAAATATTTCTAATATAGAGTATGATATTATTGTTTCAAATCCACCTTATATAAAATCACAGATAGTAACGAGTTTACAAAAAGAGGTTAGAAATGAACCAATTATAGCCCTGGACGGTGGAAAAGAAGGATTAGATATGTATATAAAGATAATAAAAAAAGCTAAAGAATTTTTAAAAGAAAATGGTCATCTTATTTTAGAAATTGGATATGACCAAGCAAATGAAGTGAAACAATTATTACAACAAAATATGTATAAACAAATTAGGGTTATAAAAGATTTATCAAATAATGATAGAGTAGTTATATCTAGAGTATAGGAGGGGAATATGTCTTTTTCTCAAGAAATAAAAACAGAGATTGCTAATGTTAAAATACCACAAGATAAAAAAATATTGCAAATAGAAGTTTTAGGATATATTTTATCAAATGTAAAAGATTTTAATTCTAATATGCATTTTCAAAATGAAAATAGAAATGTGATTGTACGCTATACATATATATTGAAAAATGTTTTAGATTTTGTCGTTGTAGAAGATGATAATATAAACAAAAAGAATAAAAAGAAAATACAGTATATGTTAGATATAGTAGACATACAAGACTATAATTATAAAATGAAGGATATAGAAAAAAGGAAAAAAGAAATGTTTTCTAATGAAGAAAAAATTTCTTTTCTAAAAGGTGTTTTTTTAGGTTCGGGATATGTTTTAAATCCTAAAGATAATTATCATTTGGAAATGGTGGTTAATTCAAAACAAACAGCTGATTTAATAGAAAAATATATGAATGATTTAGGTATTGTAGCTAAAATAACAACAAGAAAAACACAGTATGTTATATATCTAAAAGACGGAGATTCTATTTCACAATTTTTGATATTATTGGGCGCGAGTGTAAGCGTATTGAATTTTGAGCAAACAAGAGTAATAAAAGAAATGAATAACAATCTAAATAGAAGTATTAATTGTGAAACAGGTAATATGAGTAAAATTATCAAGTCTTCAACTTCACAGTTAGAAGATATACAATTCCTAAAACGAAATAACATGTTAGGAATGTTACCGCAAGGGTTACAAGATGTATGTAATATTCGATTAGAAAATGCAGATTATAGTTTGCTAGATATAGCTCAAAAATTAGGTATTAGTAAATCGGGGGTTAATAATAGATTTAAAAGACTTAACAAAATTGTCAGAGATATAAAAGAGGGGAAGAAACATGAGAGAATATAGCATTTATATACATATTCCTTTTTGTGTTAGTAAATGTATCTATTGTGATTTTAATTCGTATGCAAATAAAGAGGATAAAATATGTGAATACATAAAATCAATTATTAATCAAATTCATAATGATAATACTTTTAGTAAAGATGACATTTGTAAAACAATATATATAGGTGGTGGAACACCTTCATATATTAATAGTAAGTATATAGTTCAAATATTAAAGTGTATTTATGGTAAATATAGAGTTGATAAAAATGCTGAAATTACAATTGAACAAAACCCTTGTAGCATGACAAAGGACAAGTTAAAAGATTACTATGATATAGGAATAAATAGGTTAAGTATGGGGCTACAATCTACTAATAATGATTTACTTAAAATATTAGCAAGAAAACATACTTATGAAGAATTTCTATATAAATATGAATTGGCAAGAAGTATTGGCTTTAATAACATAAATGTAGATTTAATGTTAGCACTTCCTAATCAAACTCTAGAAAATGTTAAAAAGGATATACAAAAAATCATTCATTTACAACCTGAACATATATCTTGCTATAGTCTAATTATATATGAAAATACTCCTATGTATTCTTTAATAAAAAACAAAAGGTATGTTTTACCAAGTGATGATGTTGAAAGGAAAATGTATTATTTAGTTACAAATATGTTAAGAGATAATGGGTATAATCAATATGAAATATCTAATTTTTCAAAAAAAAATATGGAGTCCAAACACAATTTGATGTGTTGGAACCAATATGAATATATAGGCTTAGGAGCAGGTGCACATTCTTTTGTAGATGGAGTAAGGTTTCAAAATGTAGATGATTTAGAACAATATATTGATAGCAATAAGGTTATTATTTTGGAGAAAATGAATAATTTAGAACTCATGAATGAATTTATGATTTTAGGAATGAGGCTAATAAATGGCATTAACAGTGCAAGATTTAAACAAATATATAACCAAGATATGTTTGAAGTATTTAATAGTCAAATTAGTTTTTTGAAAAATGAAGGTTTTATAGATATTGCAAATAATCAAATTATATTAACAACAAAGGGTATTGATTATAATAATGTTATTTGTCAACAGTTTATTTAATAAATTACAATAGGAGGTTGAAATATGAAAAGAACTGTATTCAAAACTGAAATTATTGTTAAAGAAAATGCAATAGGTGTAATGAGAGAAGGAGATTTTGATTATATTTCTTTAACTGATTTAGCTAAATATTCAAATACTGATGATCCGTCAGGTGTAATAAGGAATTGGATGTCAAATAAGAATTCTTTTGAATATTATGGGCTTTGGGAACAAGTTAATAATGAAAATTTTAATTCCGTGGAATTCCACAGAATTAAAATAGAAGAAGTACCTTATAATAGATTTACCATGACGCCTAAAAGGTAGAAGGAGAAATTTAATGCTATTGGAATAATACCTAGTGCAGGTAAGTATAGCAAAGGTACATTTGCACATTCTGATATTGCGTTTGAATTTGCTAGTTGGTTATCACCTGAATTTAAATTATATTTAATAAAAGAATTTAAAAGATTGAAAACAGATGAAGCATATAAAGAAAAAATACAATGGCATGCTAATAGATTATTATCAAAGATTAATTATGTTATACACACTGATGCAATTAAGACATATATTGTTCCTAACTTAACTAAAGAGCAAACCGATTTTGTGTATTCAAATGAAGCTGATGTTTTAAATGTTGCATTATTTGGAATAAGTGCAAAACAATGGAGAAAAAATAATCCGGAACTTTCTAAAAATGGGAATATAAGAGATTATGCAGACTTATTACAATTAGTAATATTAAATAATTTGGAAAATACGAATGCTGAATTAATTAGACAAAATATTCCACAAAATAAGAGGTTAATGCTTCTAAATCAATCAGCTAAAAAGCAAATGGAAGTTCTTAAAAATAATAAAAATATTGAAAAATTAAAAAAGTTACAGGAATATGCTGATAATAGTAATTTGTTCTAAAAAATTAGTTTTAAAAATAAAGAACAAAGGGTATTGATTATAATAATGTTATTTGTCAACAGTTTATTTAATAAATTAATAGAAAAATATTGATATTTTGTTGATTTTTGTGTAATATGAATATACAGTTTAGGAGGAAAAAATGAAATCAATTTATGAGTTAATACCAAATGAAGTAAAAGAACAAGGCTATACTAAAGAGATAATACTAAAAATATATAGTCAATTATACATAAAAAAGAATATAGAAGTTGAAATAGAGCAAGTTGTTGATACACCAAGGCAGGTAATAACGCTAGAAGGCTTAGTAATGGCTATGATTGGCATGTATGTAGTAACTGGTAGTAGAGGCGAAAAATATGTTATAACTCAAGAAACTTTAGATAAAACCTATGATAAAGTTTTAAATAAACCTAATATGTATATTAAGAAGAAATATCCAGTTATTGCTGAAAAGAAGGATACTGATTTTGTTGTTCCTAATAATGATGCTAATGGGGGCTTTTTAAAAGGAAAAGCAGGTGGATACTTAGTACAGTCAATGATATATGCAAAAAACATATATCCTGTTGATAAAGAAATATTTGAAGATACATATATACCGTATGCTGAATATTTAAGAGAAAAATATGGCGTTATTGATGAAATGTTTGAAGAAGAAATTCAAGATTTAGAACATATTGAACCTAACGTTTTTGTAAAATTGTTGAAATCTGTTAAGGAAAAAATAATAAGTTTATGGAATAAAATTAGAAGAAAAAGTAATCATGATGAATTTTAGATATGTTACAGGTGTTGAAGTGCCTATTACAATTTGCTCCTATGCAAAAAGCAAATCTATAAAAATTTACGTAAAAGAAGGATACATTAAGATTACTAAGCCAGTTTGGTATAGTCAAAAAGATATAATGAAATATATTGAAGAAAATAAAAAATATATTAATGAAGTATACCAAAAAAATAAAGAAAAAATAAAAAAAAATAGTATTTTGTTTCAAGAATATTTATTGTATTTAGGCAAAAAATATAATTTGAATATTATTCAGCAACATGATAAAAAAATTGCAAAATTAGAAATTAGAAACGAAAATATTAATGTGTATATACCTCAAGAGTTATCTAGTAACGATAAGGAATATATTTTAACTAAATGTGTAAATGGTATGTATAAAAATATAACCAAAATATTTGTGGAAGGTTTCTTGGTAAAGTATACTAAAATTATGAATATTTCAATGCCACGTTTTAGAATAAAAGATTGTAAAACAATATGGGGGAGTTGTAGTTCAAAAGGTAATTTGAATTTTAATTTAAAATTAGCTATGTTACCAAGTGAAATAATAGAGCAAATTGTAATACATGAATTGTGTCATTTGACATATATGAATCATAGTAAAGAATTTTGGAATTTAGTATATAGGTATTGCGAAAAGGAAAGATATTTACAAGGTAAGAAATGCCTTAAGGAAAATATATATAATTCGTTTGATTAATTCTAATAAGTATGATATAATTTTAATACATTAAAATTTAAGAAATCATTATCTATTTGCTAATGAGGTGTTTGAGTTATGTTGTTAGATCCAAATGTATTGAAACAAGCTAGAATTAAACTTCAATATGAAGAATTAAAGTATAATTTAGTAGATGCTCAAAATAGTGATAAGGAATACATAATATGTTATTTCCTTTTTGAAGAAAATAAGGAAAGATTTAATAAAGAAGGATATAGGGTTATATCTGACGGAGCACTTTCTCAAATTTATTTATTAAAATAAAAAGATTTTATCTTTTTATTTTTTCTGTAACACAATTTTTTGATTTGAATAATATATAGTATATTTTGAAAGGAGGAATATATTATGCCAGAAGATCAAGGAAGAAATTGCGGATGCGGATGTGGATGCAACAACTGTGGAGGTGGTTGCGGATTATTTAGTGGATGTGGTGGAGGATGTGATTGTACAATTCTATTCTTCATAATCGTATTCTTACTATTATTCTGTAATTGTGGAAATAACTGGGGATGCGGCGGATGTGGCGGATGCTGCTAAGTTTAAAAACATAAAAATATATACTTAAAAGGAAACTGAAGTTAATCAGTTTCCTTTTTGAGTATCAAGAAATATGAAATATTTCTTTTCTTACATATTCATGATATAATTCCTGTAATTCTGAAATAGATATATTAGAATTAGTATCATGGTAAATACACAAGTCGTTTTTATCATTGTATGATATAAACTTAATTGCTACAATGCTTACTTTGTCTTTTCTTGTGCATTCTGTGAAACTAGAGATAATGTTAGTTTTATCTGAATTTTGCAAATACTCTAATTCAAATATAACTTGAAAAAAATCATTCAAATTTGTAAAGCTTTTAATTGTTGTTGGAATAATTAATTCAGCGTCACAAATTTTGTTAATTAAATCTACTATGTAACCTACTATATCTTCACTAAAATTAGCTTGAATTTCCTTGCATAATTGAGCTTTTCTATTAACAGATTCAGCTTTCGTGGCACTGCCAAAGTAAATAGCAGTTATATTAGTGTTTTTTGCCATACAAATATTATAATAGTATTTTACATAATTGTCAAGAAAAATAAAAAATATCCCAAAATAGAAAGTTAAATTAGGATAAAGTAATTGGAAAATCTAGTTTGAATATAATAAATATCTAAACTAATTTTTACTACCTGCTCAATAAATACATTTCTTCTTCTAACTACTTGAAATATGTACTTTTCGTTATACTTTGAAAATACAATTTCATTAATACAGCTATATCGCCCAGCAATAGGTGGTACTAAATCTCTAGCAAAAAATACATTGGTGGGAGATTGACAGGGAAGAAGTATAATGTAGAAAGCCTTTAGTGTTTGAACAACTAAAAGATTTTCGGCTTTAGCTAAAATATTTATTACTGTGGTAGTTGAGAATTTGTTAATAGTTAACTCTCCTTTATTAATTTGTAATACGCTACAATTAAAGGGTTGCCCTATATTGGGAATTTCAGAGCTAACTGCTAAATAAGTTTTTTTGTACTGGGGTAAAGGTTCTGTTGGCTCAACATTAAAATGTAGTAGGATGTTTTCTAGTATATTTAGCTCGTTTATCATAGTTAAAACCTCATTTAAATTAAAGTTTTAATTTATTTTCTAAACTTAAATATATCTAAAGTATATAGTATACAATTCATAAAAGCAATTAAAATATTAAATTTTTCAAAAAATAGGTATAATTATAAAGTTTTTTGAAAAAAATATATACAAATATATTTTGGAAAAGGTGGTTTTTTTATGCGAAAAAAGAAATTTTTAGTTATACCAATAATATGCTTTATACTTGTTGGAATATGTGTTGTAGGCTTTAGTGTAAGTAAGAACAATCAAGAAAGTATAGATACTCTATCGAAAATGGGGTCAACGGGTGCGGAAGTTAGAAAAATTCAAACGTTACTTCAAGGTTATGGTGTATATACTGGAAGAATTGACGGAATATATGGAACAAAAACTAGAGAAGCGGTAAAAATATTTCAAAGATACAATGGTCTTACCGTAGATGGTATAGCAGGTCCACAAACGTTAAAGAAAATGGGTATATCTAGCCAAACTACATCAAGTAGTAGTAATGTTAATCTATTAGCACGTTTAGTATATGGCGAGGCTAGAGGTGAACCATATACTGGACAAGTTGCGGTTGCAGCTGTGGTTTTAAATAGAGTAAAAAGTCCTAATTTTCCTAATTCAATAGCTGGAGTAATATATCAAGCAGGAGCATTTGATGCTGTGTCAGACGGACAAATAAATATGACACCTAATCAAACTGCAATAAATGCTGCAACTGATGCAATAAATGGATGGGATCCTTCGTATGGAGCAATATATTATTTTAACCCAAATACTGCAACAAATAAGTGGATATGGTCAAGACCACATACAGTAACAATAGGAGAGCACAGATTTTGTAAATAAATATGTAACGAATTTATAGTAAAAAATTAGTATAACAAACGTAATGCATACAAGTTATATAAATTGTAATAAAATAAAGTATAGAAAGATGTGGAAAAAGGAGTGGTAAAAAATGGTAACAAACGATACAAGCCTTGGGGCTCTACACACACACACACACACACAATTGGATATGATTTACAATTAAAGTTTGAAGAAAAATTCAAGCTTGGTTTAGTATGTAAGAAAATAAATAGGAAAGA
>CALYAQ010000118.1 GCA_944393615.1 uncultured Clostridia bacterium | reverse complement strand
TCGCTATTGCTTCTTTTCACGCTCCATTACTAGTTTACGCTTTGCAAGTCGCTATCGAGTTCGCGACAAATACGCCTCTTGGGACTTCCACCCTAGATTTATGACATGCCCGTCATACAGAAAAAAGCATCTTCAATTTTGAAGATGCCTTTATTTTTCCTATATATATTCTTGTTTTAATATACATTTACCATTAGTAAAATCTACTGTTGCAAAACTTCCATTAATCAAAGTCCACTGTGGCAATTGATGCCCTATATCCAAATCATAAATAACGGGTACATTTAAAATTCCAATTCCTTTTTGTAACGCATCGAAATATGTGAAGTCCTCTACGTTTTGTGCTGAATACGTTCTACCAATTAAAAAACCTTTTACATATTTAAACCATTCTTGTTCTCTCATTTCCCATAACAATCTATATACATCAGCCGCATTATATCCACAATTTTCAAGATGCCAAATAATACCTTCATTTTTAAATTGATTAATCCAATTAGAAACATTATCCCACCTAGTACCTCTATATATAGAAAGTACATCTAGACAACCACCTATTAATCTACCAGTAAAATGGACATCATTTAACCCACTTAGTTCTTTACACTTACTTTTTTGATTAAGGTTAAATTGATAACTTGTATCATTTTCATTTTCTTCACTTTGCCACATATCATAATTTTCTTGTATAAATATTTCCTTATTACTAACTGCCTCAAACGGTTTTAATAAACTTTTATGTAACGGTTCCATAGCATAATTACTTAAATTGTCACACTCGATAGTTGCAATATTGTAATGTGTTGTTAAATAAAATAGTAGACCTGTAATATCCGAATAACCTCTAACCCATTTACATATATCTTGTAGATTTTCTTTTTTAAATTGCTCATCAATATATGGAATAGTTTCCATAAGGAACTCTCCACCTCTTGCTTGAATTATCATTTTTACATCGTCATTTTTCCATAAAGCTATAAATTCATTTGCCCTAACTTTAGCATCAGCGCTAACACATTTAATATTAGGGTTTCTAACACTTCTAGTCTCAATAATGTTATATCCCAATTGCTCTATATGCTCTATTGCCTTATCAATTTTTTGTAAATTAACAGCGGAAGAAGTCGCAGTGAGTCCTATCGTATCTCCCCTTTTTAAATTATATGGATACTTTATCATATCTTTTCCTCCTTTTTTATAAAATATACAAAGGAAGTTTTCCTTTGTATATTTTATTCTAATGTAGAAAATTTTTTCACTCCCCATGATAATAATATTTTATACATTAACAAATTAATTATTCATATTAGAAGACCTAAATCTAAAAATGCGCATATACTATTTATTGGCAACAACATAGTTATTGTTAATATTACTATATTACCAATCATAGGCACAAGTACAGATAGCATAGATGATAAGCTTCTTTTAACGACATATACTTCATTTTCAAAATCAAACACAGGATATTTTAAATTCATTAATAGTCCAAACAATGCTGATGCCATTAAAAACATAGTTGGTACAAATAGCAATAGAAGATATACTCCTAACGTAAAACCAAATTTAATACATAAAAGTGATGCTGAAAGTATAATTACCGGTAAACCTATTACTAAATTCGTACTTAATTTACTAATTAGTATATCATTTACATTAACCGGCATTGTTTTATATATCCAAATTTTTTTCCCTTCTAAAGATATACTACTACCAGTAGTACAAGACAATGCAACTGTAAATATTAATATTATTGCAATTATGCTTTCTCGATATGGTAACATTTCTAGTTGATTTATCATGTTTGTTATACCAATATCATTAGTAAAAAACATAAATATTGACAAACCCAAAAGTATAAATAAACCAAAGCACGAATTTAATAAATATACTGGTGTTGTAAATACCTTTTTTAGCTCTTTGCGTAACATTGCACTAAAAGCAGAACTCGATTTATATTCTTTACCTCTAAATTTATTTGCTTTAAATTTTTCTTTTAACTTTTGATTTATATAATTATATAGTTTTCCTATCAGTGTTACAAACACTATAAAAATTAATATATTACCAACTATATATATAGTACTTGATAAAATGTTCATATCTTGCAAAGCATTTTTAAATAAATATGCTGGATAATATGATTTTATATAGCTATCCATTTGTTCATTAGTAACTGTAGACATTACATCATCAGGCATCATACTAGGAACAAATATAAATGATAGAAGAAAAATTATCATAATAGCTGTTGTAACCAAGTTAGTATATCTAAATTTGGTAGCAATATACCCTATTGCCATTGCAATTAAAGCACCTAGCACAATAGGTATAACAGGTATAAAAAAAGTTAATATAAAGGTTAATATTACATACGTAACATTTATTCCTTCTTGTGCTACAAACATTATGCTAGCTGGTAACATTATTAAAAAAGATAAAAAATAGTTTATCCCCAATATATATATTAATTTCGACGAAAGTATTGTTTTGGGCTGTATTGGTAAAGCCGATAACATTTCGTAATCTTTTGATTTAAACAATACATTTTCAGTTAAGCGTATTGAATAAATAAATACAATTAATGATACAATAACCATAAAAATTGGTAATATATATTGCTCTAAACCTAATGGTTTAAATTGTGTATAAAACTGTTGGAAATATATCCATACATAAAACACAATTATCGCTCCTACCAAAACATAAAGCCTTAACCTTTTTTTCATAGTGTCTCCACTAGATTTTGCATCATGATTTTTACTTGTCTTATTTAATTTAAAATCGTTAATCAGCTTATATTTTAGTAAAGTTAACAAATTATTCTTCATCTTTGCTTTTATCCTCCACTAATTCTAAAAATACATCTTCTAAACTCTTATCCTGGACTATATCTTCTGTTTTCCCTTCAACAACAATTCTACCTTCTTTAATAATACTAATTTTATTACATAGTTTTTGTGCCACTTCCAATACATGCGTAGAAAAGAAAATAGCACCTCCGATTCTTACATAATTCCAACATAATCTGTTTTAATGTGTGAGACGCTTTAGGATCTAATCCTACAAATGGTTCGTCTAACACCAATAGTTTAGGTTCATGTATTAAAGCAGAAATTAATACTAATTTTTGTTTCATTCCATGTGAATATGAAGAAATAACAGCTGAAAGGTTTTCTTTCATTTCAAACAATTGAGAATACTTCTCAATATTTTCTCTTTTTTTATTTGCATCCATTCCATATATATCTGCAACAAATTCTAAATACTGAATTCCTGTTAAATTTTCATACACATCAGCCTCATCAGGTATATATGCCATGATTTTTTTACATTCAATAGGTTTATCTTTAATTGACATTTCATCAATTAAAATTTCTCCTTCTTCAAAACCCAAAATTCCAACAATGCACTTTATCGTTGTAGTTTTTCCTGCTCCATTATGTCCTATAAATCCATAAATATCTCCTGGTTCAATATTAATAGTCACATTATCTACAGCCTTTTTTTGATTTTTATAGATTTTAGTCAAATTAGATATTTTTAACATGATACCTCCTTTAAATTATACATTAGTTTTTCCTAATAATTTAAACATATTCTTTTTATAGTCTTCAACTCCTGGTTGATTAAATGGGTTTATACCTAATATATACCCACTCATAGCTGCTACCGTTTGAAAATAGTATACAAGTTGTCCGATATAGTATTCTTTTAATATCGGTATATTTATTTTTAAATTAGGTACTTGTCCATCAACATGTGCTACAATTGTACCTTCCATTGCTTTTTTATTTATATAATCTAGTGTTTTTCCTTCTATATACTCTAAGCCATCATCTATTGATGTATGTTCAATAATATATGGGAATGTATCTTGTTCTACATTTAATACAGTTTCAAATATAATTCTTTCCGATTGTTGGATATATTGTCCAATTGAATGTAAGTCAGTAGTATTTTCTACTGTAGAAAAATATATTCCTTTACCTTCTTTCCCTTCACTTTCATTAAATAACTGTGTACACCATTTTGTGAAATATTTTAATGAGGAATCATAATTAGCCATTATTTCAATTTTCTTTCCATTGTTATATAAAATATTTCTAATTACAGCATATAGATAAGCTGAATTTTCATTTAGGTTTTCATTATTTAAAATATTCGCCATATCCTGAGCACCTTTTATTAACTCGTCTATATTGATACCTGCAACACTTATTGGTAATAACCCAACAGATGTTAGAACTGAATATCTTCCACAAATTCCGTCAGGTACTGTAAAAGTCATATAGCCTTCAGTATTAGCAATATTTTTCAAAACTCCTTTTTCTTTATCAGTAGTTACAAAAATTCTATTTTTTGCTTCTTCTTTTCCATATTTTTTTTCCATTAAATCTTTAAATATCCTAAAAGCAATTGAAGTTTCTAATGTAGTACCAGATTTAGATATAACATTTATACATAAACTCTTGTCTTTTACTTCTTCTATTAATTGTTTAATATATTTAGAACTAATATTATTACCAGCATAATATATTTTTGTATTAGAGTTGGTTTTTGAAAATGTAGGAGTTAAAGCTTCTATCACAGCTCTAGCGCCTAAATATGAGCCGCCAATTCCTAGTACAATCATTGCATCCGCATTTTCATTTATATATTGTGTAGCCTTTTTTATATTATCAAATTCTTGTTTATCATAACAAAAAGGGTAATCTATCCAATCAGTAAACTCACATCCCACTCCACTTTTGCCACGTAATCTACTATGATTTTCCTTTACTACATCACTATATTTATTTATATCTTCTTGTGTTATAAATTTTAATACATTTGTATAATCTAAATTTATATTGCTCATTTTAAAAAATCCCTCCTAAATATTTTTAAGTGTTACATCTAATATTTTTGCAAAATATCTCATTGTTAGTATACTTTCTTCTAAAGTATTACCAGTCGCTCCTACTTCTAATATTAAAGACCCATTTGTTGCATGTTGATTATATCTTGATTTAGTTATAGTTAAAGGTCTAAATATATCAGGATAAATTTGATATGCTGTATTATATAATTGCAATGCTAATTTTAAATTTTCTTCCCAATTAGGATGAGAAAGTCCGCCTTCACTTGTACCTGATATTATTGAAATTTGCGAAACTTTATTATTACCTATTTGTGTACTTGGTGCAAAATTTTCATCACTTGCAATTGCATCTCTATGAATATCCAATACTATTTGTATATTATTATTTTTATTTATATATTCTTGTATACTAGATAATGCTCTTGTATATGAACCCGAATATGTTGGATAATCATACAATCTTGTATCATGTATGACTTCATATCCTGAATTAGTTAAAACATTAGCTAATTCAGCTCCAACTCTTACTACATTAAGGTCTGTATTTTCATTTCTAAAATAATCAGTATGCTCAACTCCTGTATAACTTTCAGAACCATGTGTATGGATTATTAGAATTGTAGGCATTTTGTTTTGATTAAATAGGTTCAATTTTGAATTAACAAATTTATTATAGTCAATTTTATATGTTGTTTTGTTTTTAATAGATATTTTATCTACATTATTTACAATATTATACTCATTATTATTTATATCTGCTATTGTTAAATCAGTTACTCCTACCGGTATATCATTTGGAACATTAACATTATTTTCATTACTATTTATTCCCTCATTGTTAATAGTCTGTTGAGTATTATCAATACTATTATTTATATTACTTACGACTTCTATATCATTTTTGAAGAAAAATATTTCATTTAATAATATGTACCTCATAAATTGTTCCAATGTATTATTATTGTTTACATTATATATAGGTATTGTATATGTAATATATTTTTTATATACATCTACATTATTAAATGTATGTATACATACTATACATATAAAATATGTAATAGCGCATATTATTAATATTGCAATCAATCTATTTATAATATCTTTAATATTTAAAACAGCAAATTTAATCATAAACAATCTCCTTTTCGCTATTTTAAATATATGTAATATTAGTCCACTTTATAACTAATACACAAAATCTATTGCTCTTGCTACATCGTCAAATGTATAATACATCATACCATATACCTTTATTCCTGAAACAGATATAACTTGTGCTGTTGAATAATTTACTACAAAAGTACCGGAAACATCTTTAACCCCAATATTTTTTATATCATTTGAATCTAGCATATACCAATTACCAGTTCCTATTGGATACGTTGTATCACCAATTGTTACAGGATTGGATGCTGTAATTCTTGTGCCTTTCAACACATAGTTATCTAATGTATCTGCATTATATTGTTCCATCATTACTTTAGTTTCTATAATCGATATATCATTTAAGAACTTCATTGCCGCAGCTTCTTCTCCAACATCTGATACATTTATTGCAATTATACCTACAAGTATAATCATAACAACAATAGTTATTATTAGTACAACTAACGATATTCCTTTTTTATTTTTCATATTACTAACCCCTTTCTTTTATTTAGATAAATAAAAGTTATTGATTGCTCTGCTCTAAATTATTTTTTATATTAGAACTATCATTAATACACTCTTCATTAGTTGGTTGTATAAAATTTCTAGTATTATTATCCTGAACCTGTTTTTCTTCATCTTCTTTATTTTCTTTTTCCAAATCAATTTTAGGCAGTTCTTCTAAGCTACTATATCCAAACAATTTGAAGAAATTATCTGACACTTTATATGTTATAGGTCTCCCCGGAACATCTAATC
The DNA here is from genome assembly GCA_944393615.1 of uncultured Clostridia bacterium. Lineage (GTDB taxonomy): Bacteria > Bacillota > Clostridia > TANB77 > SIG350 > CALYAQ01. Next base: position 981 of record CALYAQ010000118.1, on the reverse strand, counting down.
TCCCTGTTTCTTCTATTAATTCATATTCCATTAATTTATTAATTGTTCCGTCTGAATTTACTCCTCTTATTTTTTCAATCTCTGCTTTAGTTATATTGGTATTATACGCCATTATAGCCAAGACTTCAAATGCAGCATTGGATAAATTCGGCTTACTTCTTGTTTCAAATAATTTTATAACATCCTCGTAATATTCTTTTTTAGTTACTAAAGTATAACTGTCTTGTACTGATATCAACTCAATTCCTCTATTAGAATAATCATTTTTCATATTTTCTAATATATCTATAACCTGTTTTTCTGGTACTTCTAATATCTTAGCAAGTACACTTGATTTTACAGGTTTACCATACGCAAAAAGTAACGCCTCTAGTTTCATTTCCATACTATATACACATCCTTTACCTATACAATTCTAATTATATCATTTATTGTCACATATATTGTTAAAGCAATTAATAGTGCCATTGTTATTAATGATGTAGCATTTATCAATTCTACACTAAACTCTTTTCTTCTATATCTTTCAATTGTGTATATTACAATTTTGCCTCCATCCAATAATGGTAATGGCAATAAATTAACTATTGCTAAACTCAAACTTACAGATGCCATTATCGCTAAATATTCTATGGCATTTCCTGTTTTAGTTATCATATCTGAAACGCCAACAATTCCCATTAATTCTGCATTTTGTGATTTTCCTGTTACTAATTGTCCTAAACCTTTTAATGTTTCTATTAAAAAGTCTGTTGTTCCAATTGCGGAATAATAGATTTTATTTAATATATTATCTTCCACTTGTTTAAAGCCAACGCCAATATAGTATTTATCATATTTATTTATATTAATATTAACATTTATAGGAACTCCATCTCTTAATACTTCAATTATTATTGCCTCATCTATATACTTTTTAGCTTGCTCTACAAGTTCTCCACTATTCGAAACTGCAATACCTTCTATTTTGGTTACTATATC
>CALYAQ010000117.1 GCA_944393615.1 uncultured Clostridia bacterium | reverse complement strand
GTTACAGTTTTAGCAGCTAAAGGTGGTGTTCAACCACAAACAGAAACAGTTTGGAGACAAGCTGATAAATATCATGTACCAAGAATGATATATGTTAATAAAATGGATACAACAGGTGCAGATTTCTACAATTGTGAAAATATGGTAAAAGCAAGATTGGGTGCAAATGCGGTTCCAATACAATTACCAATTGGAGCAGAAGCTGATTTTAAAGGGGTTATAGATTTAATAACTATGAGAGCATTTATCCATAAAGATGATATGGGTAAAGAAATTGAAGAAACTGATGTACCAGCAGATATGCTAGAAAAAGCTAAACAATATAGAGAAAAAATGATTGAAGCAGCTGCTGAACAAGATGAAGAATTAATGATGAAATACCTAGAAGGTGAAGAATTAACTGTAGAAGAAATCAAAAAAGGTATTAGATTGGGAACAATAAATGTTAAAATGGTACCAATGGTTTGTGGTTCTTCATATAAAAATAAAGGTGTTCAAGAATTACTTGATGCTATTATAGAATATATGCCATCACCATTAGATGTTCCAAATATAAAAGGAACTGATGTTGACGATAAAGAAGTAGTAATGGAAAGAAAAACTTCTGATGAAGAACCTTTTGCAGCATTAGCATTTAAGATTGCAACTGATCCATTTGTAGGTAAACTATGTTTCTTTAGGGTATATTCAGGAACATTAGAAGCTGGTTCTACTGTATTAAATACAGCAACTGGTAAAAAAGAAAGATTAGGAAGAATATTACAAATGCATGCAAATCATAGAGAAGATATAGATATAGTATATTCAGGAGATATTGCAGCAGCTGTTGGCTTAAAAGAAGTTACAACAGGTAATACATTATGTGATCCTGATCATCCTATTATACTAGAGTCAATGGAATTCCCAGAACCAGTTATATCTATAGCTATTGAACCAAAATCAAGAGATGGTCAAGAAAAAATGGGACTAGGACTTGCAAAACTTGCAGAAGAAGATCCAACATTTAAAACATATACAAATCATGAAACAGGTCAAACAATTATATCGGGTATGGGTGAATTACACTTAGAGATAATTGTAGATAGATTGTTAAGAGAATTTAAGGTTGAGGCAAATGTTGGTGCTCCACAAGTTGCATATAAGGAAACTATTAGAAAGAAAGTTGAAGCTGAAGGTAAGTTTGTAAGACAATCTGGTGGTAGAGGACAATATGGTCATGTATGGATTACATTAGAACCATTAGAACCAGGAACAGGTTTCCAATTTGAAAGTAAAATTGTTGGAGGAGCTGTTCCAAAAGAATATATTAAACCAACAGAAGAAGGTATTAAGGAAGCAACAGAAGCGGGTATTTTAGCAGGATATCCTGTTGTAGATGTTAAAGCAACATTATTCGATGGTTCTTACCACGAAGTTGACTCTTCTGAAATGGCGTTTAAAATTGCAGGTTCAATGGCGTTTAAAGAAGCTTGTAAGTTAGCTGGTACTGTATTACTAGAACCAATAATGAAAGTTGATATAACTGTTCCAGAAGATTACATGGGAGATGTTATTGGAGATATAAACGGTAGAAGAGGTAGACTAGAAGGCATGGAAGATGTTGCAGGTTCAAAACTTATACATGCATTTGTTCCATTATCAGAAATGTTTGGTTATGCAACTGACTTAAGATCAAAAACTCAAGGTAGAGGAACTTATTCAATGGAACCAAGTCATAATGAGGAAGTGCCAAAATCTGTATTAGAAGCAATAGTTTCTAAAAACAAAAAAACAGAATAATTAGGAAAAATTTATGGAAAAGTATTGAAAATTATTTAAAAGTATTATACAATATTGACCATAAGTTAGGGGAAACCCTAGAATAAAAAATGTTTATCAGTTTTTATAAAATATATTAATTTAAAGGAGGAATTTTAAAATGGCAAAAGAAACATTCGTTAGAAACAAGCCACATGCAAATGTTGGTACTATAGGTCACGTTGACCATGGTAAAACAACATTAACAGCAGCTATTACCAAAGTTCAAGCATTAAAAGGTAAAGCTCAATTTAGTGCTTACGATCAAATCGATAAAGCACCTGAAGAAAGAGAAAGAGGTATTACAATATCTACATCACACGTGGAATATGAAACTGAAAAAAGACACTATGCACATGTTGACTGTCCAGGACACGCAGACTATGTTAAAAACATGATAACTGGTGCTGCTCAAATGGATGGTGCAATATTAGTTGTATCAGCAGCTGATGGTCCTATGCCACAAACTAGAGAACATATCGTTCTTGCAAGACAAGTTGGTGTACCATATATAGTTGTATTCTTAAACAAATGTGATATGGTAGATGACCCAGAATTAATTGAATTAGTTGAAATGGAAGTTAGAGAGTTATTATCAACTTACGAATTCCCAGGTGACACTACTCCAATTATAAAAGGTTCTGCATTAAAAGCTGTTGAATCAACATCAACAGATCCAAATGCTCCAGAATATGCTTGCATAAGCGAATTAATGGATACAATAGATGCATATATCCCAGATCCTGAAAGAGCAGTAGATCAACCATGCTTGATGCCAGTTGAAGATGTATTTTCTATCACAGGTAGAGGTACAGATGCAACAGGAAGAGAAGAAAGAGGTGATGTAAAGGTTTCTGAGGAAGTTGAAATTGTTGGTATTAAAGAAACTAAGAAAACAGTTGTTACTGGTGTAGAAATGTTTAGAAAATTACTAGACCAAGCACAAGCTGGTGATAACATAGGTGTACTATTAAGAGGTGTACAAAGAGAAGAAGTTGAAAGAGGTCAAGTATTAGCTAAACCTGGTTCAATAACTCCACATACATCATTTAAAGGTGAAGTTTATGTATTAACTAAAGAAGAAGGTGGAAGACATACTCCATTCTTTAAAGGATACAGACCACAATTCTATTTCAGAACAACAGACGTTACAGGTATAATTGAATTACCTGCAGGTGTTGAAATGGTAATGCCAGGTGATAACATCACTATGGATATTGACTTAATTACTCCAATTGCTATGGAAGAAGGTTTAAGATTTGCTATCCGTGAAGGTGGTAGAACAGTTGGTTCAGGTATCGTTACTGAAATTAAAAAATAATAATTAAGTAATAATATTTAAGCAAGACATACATATTAAGTATGCCTTGTTTTTTGTATATTTACATTTACAAAAATATAAACTTATGATATAATTATAATATCTTTGGAGGGGTGGCCGAGTGGTTGAAGGCATCGGTTTCGAAAACCGACATAGAGTAATCTATCGTGAGTTCGAATCTCACCCTCTTCGCCAAATAAATATACACCCAGTAAAAATACTAGGTGTATATTTATTATTTAATTGCTAAATTTTTGATTATTTCTTTTTAGCAACTGGTTTTTTAGCAACAGCTTTTTTAGCAACTGGTTTTTTAGCAACTGGTTTTTTAGCTACTGGTTTTTTAGCAACAGCTTTTTTAGCTACTGGTTTTTTAGTAGCAGCTTTTTTAGCAACTGGCTTTTTAGCAACAGTTTTTGTAGCTGTAGTTTTTTTAGCAACTGGCATTAAAATCACTCCTTTCATAAATAAATTTATAAAATTCTTTTTTACAAAAATATAATATCATAAAAAATGAAAATGTCAATCTTATTTATGAAAAAAATGTCGAATTTTGAAGAAAAAATTATTTGTTAAAAAATGGTATGAATAAAAATGTATAAAAAAGTAAATTAAGTAAATAATATAATTGGATAAAAAAGTAAAAAAACAATGTATCGTGGAGGTGTAAAACATGAAAGAAACATTTGAAGAATTTGCATCTAATAGTTTATGGTTCTGGATTACAACACTTGTAATTACTGTAGCTGTAGCTTATATAGTTAATTTATATTCAAACTTTACTTGGGCAATGATACATGCAGTAGTTGTGTTATTGCTAGGGTGGTTGATTTATGCAATATCAAAACCAAAAGAAGGATAAAAATAAAAATACAAAATACTTTGAAAAATATTTTGTATTTTTTATTTCTATCTTATGTAGCTAATTGAAACAGATTTTATTTCAGATGATTCAATAGGGACGATATATGTTGTGTATTTTGATGTATTAGTTACTTGGGCAGTTCTATCAATATTTAATGTTACAGTATTTTCAGAAATATGAACATTAGTTATTTTAGCACCTATTTCTTTTGTGCTATAATCTACTACAAAAATTAAGCAATTATCTTTGAAAAATTGTTTATCAATCTTATTTTTTATATTAGTTATTGTTTGTTCATTTATTGTATCGTATTTTGAAATATATGTATTATCAAATGGTGATTTTAGATTTTGATTTATATATTTTTCATATTCGCTATATGATCTTACTATGAAATATTTGTATCCAGCATCCCCATATTGAGTTTTTTCAGATGCAATAACGTATGTATCATATAAGGTGTAATCATCAATGTTAACTATATCACCACCACCGAGAAATAGTCCCATTATTTTCCTCATTATTACCAGGAGTTACTGGTGGTGTAGTAGGTTCTCCTGAAGGATTAATAGGTTGATTACTTGCACTAGTTTGTCCTGAAGTTTGACCACTTGAATTAGGATTATCAATATTGTTATCTTGACTATCATCGTTTACCATATAAAATGCAATTACTAAAATTACCAATAGTATTATTAATACCAAATATTTTGTTGCTCCAGATTTCCTTTTCATTCTACTACTCATATTATCACACTCCTTTAATTATTATATTACAAAATTCGACAATATGCAATATGTAATTAAAAATGAAAGAAGAATTAATTTACTTCTTTCATTTCATATTTGCAAATTGCTTCAACATTTACAGTTGTTTTTCCATTCCCATTCTTAATATCATTAAGCATTACATTGAATATATTGTTTAGCACTTTTACATCTGCCATAGCTCTATGTGCATTTACTACATTTACCCCTAGTTTATTAGCTATTAATTCTAGTTTATGACTTTCAAAATGAGGATATAGCTGTCTTGATATTTGAAGTGTATCAATTACTTCATTATTAATACAAACTCCAAACTTGTTACAGTTATGGGTAATAAATCTCATATCAAAAGAAGCGTTGTGAGCTATAATGGGTAAATTACCGATAAAATTAACCAAATTAGGAATAATATCGCTGATATAAGGAGCTGTACAAACCATTTGATTATTTATACCTGTTAAATGTGAAATAAATGGTGGAATAGAGTAACCAGGATTTATAAGTGTATCAAATTCATTAATTACTTTTCCATTTTTAATTTCAATTGCTGCAATTTCTATTATGTCATTATTAATAGGGGATAAACCTGTTGTTTCTATATCTAATACGATATAGTTTTCTACAAGTGTTAATCTGTCAATTTCTTTTTCAGTTATATGCATAATTTCTCCTCAATATCTTTTTAAAATTTTTAAATTTATACTACTAAAGTATAACATGTGTAGAGTAGCTAAGTCAATAAAAATACAAAAAAGAGTAACAAAGCTCGACCAACATACATAATATATATTAAGCTTAATGCTTAATATATTTGAAGAGGGGTTTTATTGTGGAATTTGAAAACAAAGCGTGTCCAATAATAAATATAGATGGAATGGTTGCAACAGGAAAACAATTTGATTTAGATATTATTGTTGGTGAAGATGGAAGAGACGTAATTTATGGTGTTATTAGAGATTGTTGTAGAGAACCAATCAAAGATGCAGTTGTAAAATTAGTAGAAGTTGATTGTAAGCATGGCAAGGAAGAAAGAAAGCCAGTTTCTCATACTTTTACTGACAAGAACGGTGAATTCGTGTTTGGTCCATTATGTAATAACAAGGAATATGAAATATTAATATGGGCTAATTGTGTTAAACATGTAAAAATTTGTGATATGTGTAAACACGAAGGTGATTGCTTAAAAGGTATTAAATTAGATTGTGATAAACCTATGATGCCACCACACAACGATTGCTGCAAATAATAATTGTAATAGAAAAAGGATTGTAAAAAAGTCCAAATAAAAAGAAATTTATGTTATAAAATAACATGAATTTCTTTTTTTTAGAAACTTAATAGAAATCGATATAGATATCATAGCCTAATACTAATATAATGGAATTTACCAAGAATCAGATTATAATTACCTATAACAAAATGGAATTTATCAGAAATCACATTATGATCACCTCTAATATAATTGAATTGACTAAAAATCCTATTATGATTACCTCTAATACAATGGAAATTACCAAAAATCACATTATGATTACCTCTAACAATATTTCTACTACCAGTAATATGATTACCAATACCAGTGACAGTGTTTTTATTACCGTCAATAGCACTGTTGTAATCAGTGACAGTGTTTTTATTACCGTTAATAGTATTGCGATTACCAGTAACAGTGTTTCCACTACCTGTAATAGTATTATCATTACCAATAATAATATAGCCGTTACCTACAAAATTTGTATTGTTAATAAAAATTTCCTTTTTATGTGTTGCTTTGTTTACAGTTTTAATATTACCTTCGAATTCTTCTACTGTTAACATTTGGGGAAAAGAAGTTTCTTTTGCGTAGTCCATAATTTTATTTGACATAATAAAATTATACCATATTATGTATAGTAAAGTCAAGTGTTATTCTTTCAATTGTGTGATTATTTTTTAGGGTGTTATTTGCATATTTGGGACTTTTTTACAGCCCCTTTTATTATTCAAATATTTCTTTTATTTCATAGCTAATATCTTTTGAAGTAATATATATATTTATATATCGATAGTTTTCTAATGTTTTTTCTATTGTATTGTTTGATGTTATTTTCCCAATTGTAATTATTTTTATACCGTTATAGTTTTCTACGTTTGTCTTAGTACCATATTGAACTATCCAACATTTTTTACCAGTATCTTTTGTTTTTTCTTGCAAAGTTTGTAATAATAGTTCTTTTTCTAATGTGTCGGAAAAATTGTCTAATGAATTGCTTAAAATTAGTAATATGTTCTTATTAATATCTATATCGTCAATTAAGTTTTCCCATTGGGTATAGTCTGTATTTCTAATTCCTTTATTTTCATTATTTATAGTGATAATACGTAGGCTTTTTTCATCTGTAACAGTATAATTGGATATTTTTTCGTGGGGTATTGATATATTATCTAATACAGTGTTATTCAATGGTTCGTAGGTTAAAAGTAAATCAGTACCATTATTAAAGCTATATATTAATTTTCTATTAACAATATTGTCAAATAAAGTGGAAGGATTTTTTATTCGATCTATTATACTTACACAATAACTATTATCTAAGTAACTATTATCAATATCTGATTTAATAACATCAGTAGGTGTAATTAAGTTGGTTGTGTCATTACCGTAATATGTAACTGTTAAATCATCAATATATATATATCCTTCATTTGATATATCTTGATTTGATTGTGCAACATATATGCTAACAATTTTTGTTACCTTACTATGACTTGGATATGTTATATATTTCCAACCAGTCCAATCTATTTTATCGGCAAGTACATCAATATATGTATTTCCTTTTTTATCAACATATTGTGATTTAATCATATTGTCATTTTTTTCTGGACTATATACCCATATACCAATTTCTGAAATATTATTTGGTAACTCTAATGGTGTTGTATAGTCATAGTATGCACCTCTTACGGCTTGTTCATTATTGGTAAAATCATAAGTAAGCTTTAGAGAATATTTTCCATTTTTCTTTTTTGATTTTGATATATCAACTTCTCCTAAAACAGTAGTTGAAGGGTATGCAGAGAAATTTCCTTTTAGTTCTTCAAAATCATCATATATGTTGGTTTTTTCTGTGTTTATATGTATTGTTGCATAGGTTTTTACATTATCAATACTTGCACTAATTACAACTGTTTCATGTTTGCTTGGAGTGTATTGTCCTTTTTTTAATGTGCCACTACCTGATACTATTTCCCATTTTACTAAGCTGTTATCAATTGTATTTCTATAACCGTTTTTATCGATACCTGTTAGCTTAAAAGTTGTAATGTCGTCTATTGAAATGCTAGTTTCTTTTGGAGATATTTCTAATGTATAAATTTCGCCTAGTATTTGCAATTGTTTAGTTGCACTTTTACCCATGTATTCGACGGTTAATTTAGTAGTTCCTTCTTTTAGCCCTGTAATTATTCCATTTTTATACTTAGCATTACTGTTATTAAATGTTACTTTTAGTTTAGATGTGTCTATATCCATTGCATAATAGTTTGTATCATAGGCTTTTATAGAAAAGGCAGTTGTATTATCTACAAATATGTAGTTATCTACCAATTCGAGTATTAAACCACCAATTTCTTCAGAAGGTTTGTTTAGAGAAAATACACCTATACCATTAACAACAGGTCTTAAGTAATTACTTCTTGAAAGAATAGTTGAAACATACCCATTACCTAATTCTTTAGCAACCATCGTAGTAGAACCTCCACCATCTAGGCATAAAGCATTATACATACCATATTCTTTTAATATATTAGCAAAATTTTTCTGTGATATACCTGTATTGCTACCATTAACAGCGGTACAAGCTACTAAATATATTTTGTTTCCTCTTTTATTAGTGCCTATTGCTGACATTTCGTTATTTCCCCACACTGTATGTGTAAAATTAGGAACTTGTCCATTATTAACTAACATTGTACCGCCACTAATAGCAAATTGCATTTGTTCCAAATCTAGGTTTATATCTACTGTATATTCAATTTTGTCTCCTACTTCGAAATTATCTAGAATGTATGCTATAGCATCTGGTCCGTATGCTGATAAGAGATAACCGTCTTTAGGAATTTCAACTGGTTCTAAATATTGTCTAATTTCTTTTATAACATCATCAATTACTATTACCTCAATCATTTCTTTTCCTTCAGAATTACCAATTGATTTTTCTGACCACATAGAGGTAAATATTCCAATACTGTTATATGGCACATATTTATTTATATCACAAGCAATAAATGTGTTGCCTGTTTTAACAGATGTGATTGTTATTGTATCTGTTAAATATGAATATATTACAGAATTATCGTTATTTAGTATAAATGATGCCATGGTTTGTGAAGATATATTTTCGTCTGCACTAGATACTAGTATTTGACCATTTGCACCAAGTAGCCCTATAGATTGTCCTCGATTTGTGAAGTTTGGTCTTTTTGCAAAATAGTCGCCATTTAACCCTGCAATAGCACCGTTTTCGTTAACCATGTTCTTTATATTGCTAAAATTGCTAACACCAATATTAGATGTCAAAGGCCCTATTTTAACATCTTCATTATTTACATCAATTTCTATCACATCTAAATATATCCAACCGTTTTGTGTAAACATTGTTTTTTTATTTAATGTTACGCCGTGAGCTATTTGCGTACTTTCGCTATTTTCATATACATTTGCAAAACAAGTAACTGAAAATAACATAGTAATAATTAAGCTTAAATATAATATTTTATTTTTCATTGGTAACCTCGTTTCTTTTTTTTTCTTCAAATTTTTTCCACCCTTTTATATCTGACCTTTTAATTGCTCCCATAAGGTTAGATTTAACATGTGGTATGGTTTTTGAAAATTCTTTAATTAAGTTTTTCATATCTTCTCTTTTAGTATAACCGTCTTTCCCACAGCATTTATTCATTGGCTGAAGGTTATTTTTTTTTATCCATTTAGTTATATCAGGTTCATTTATATATATCATAGGTCTAATTAAATATATGTTACTTCTGCTTAGATATGTAACAGGCGAAAAAGTATGAATATGTCCCTCATAGAACAAAGATAATAGTAATGTTTCCATTACATCGTCTGAATGATGCCCAAGTGCGATTTTGTTACATCCATTTTCTATGGCTATACTATTTAGTATACCTCTTCTTAGATTTGCACATAACGAGCATGGATTTTTTTCTTGCCTAATATCAAAAACAATTTCTTTAATATGAGAAGGATATACTATATATTCCACATTAAGTTTATTACAGATTTCTTCTAGATATTTAGTATCAAAATTATCAAACCCAGGGTCTATAGTTATTGCTAGCAATTCAAATTTTTCAGGATAAAAAATTTTTAAATTAGCAAGTAGGTGTAATAAAGTAAGGCTATCTTTTCCTCCTGATAGACCCACGGCTATTTTATCTCCTTTTTGTATCATGTCATAATCTTGAACTGCTTTTCTAACGTTCCCTAGTAAATTTTGCATATTTGCCTCCTAAATATATAGATATATTTTAGTATATGAGTATCATAAAATCAAGGGTAAAATGTGGCAATATTTAGGGCTTTTAGAAGAAAAAATACTTAAATCTTAAAAAATATATAAGATTTTGATGTTTTGTACAAAAGTTAAATAAAATGTCATACAAGTGTAATGCATATAAGTTTCTCCTACTCGATAAATTCACATACGGGCATCAGGTATAGCAATAGTACAGGGGCAGTAAAATAGAAGTGGAGGCATCATGAGAATTTAAAATAAAATTTCAACCATATTTATATATTAAAATGTGGTTGTTTTTTTGTTTTTAAAACAAATAAAAGTTACTAAAATAACTTGCTAAAAAATGGTTGATAGTATATAATATACGTATGGGGAAATAAAAGAAAATTAAAGTGAGAGGAAGTGTAGGAAAAATGAGATCAATACCAATAGGTACAGATAATTTTAAACAAATAATAACTCAAAAATGTTTATACATAGATAAAACAAAATTTCTAGAAGAAATAATAAAGAATTTTTTTGGTACCAAACTATATTTACGTCCACGCAGGTTTGGAAAAACAACAAACATGCAAATGCTAAGTGAATATTTTGATATAGCGAAAAAAGAAGAAAATAAAGACTTATTTAAAGGACTATATATAGATAGTGTAGAAGAATATAAAGAGTATCAAAATGCATATCCAGTAATATTTATATCATTAAAAGAAGCAAAACAAGACAATTGGGAAGATATGTACGGAAATATAAAAGAAATTATAATAAAAATATATAAAGGGCATAAAGAAGTTATATCTGTTTTAGATGAAA
>CALYAQ010000116.1 GCA_944393615.1 uncultured Clostridia bacterium | reverse complement strand
ATTAACAATTGTACGCTAATCGATATACTAATCATTTCTATAACTCGTTTTACAACCTTATTTTTATTATCTCTATTTAGTCCATATTCTAATCTATACTTAACTTTATTATTTAATAACTGTATTGCCAATACGCTTACAAAAGAAAGTAACATCCCCACATTATATAATATAAGCGGGTTATCGATTAATAAAAGTAATAAAACTATACTCATTTTTTGTATATGAGTAACATCATCTTTACAAAAAAATGTAAATAAAATACCAACTATATACATTAAAAAAACACGAGCTATAGATACTGCAAAATTAGTTATCACTAAATATATTGATATTAGCATAATTGTAATAGCACTTTGCATTCTCGACTTTATATTTAAAATACATCCAAAATATGCTACAAACATTAAGATATACATTAAATGTGTACTAGAAGGAACTAATATATGTGCTATCCCAATATCATAAAATATTTTTTTTGTTTCTACATCAATTGTGCTATCATCATTTAACAACATAGTCCTAACAATATTAGCTGTTTTATTTTCAAACTTCTCATTTATAATTTGGGAAATGTTGTATTTTATTTGATTAATATTATACATCAAACCAGTAGTTTCATACTCTACATCTAATACTTCACTAACATATCCTATTGCTGATATACCATTTGAATATATGAATAACTTATAGTTAAACCCTCCTAAATTTGTATTACTTGTTGGTTGTTCAAACTGTATTTTACATTTTATTTTATCTCCATAGCTATATTTTTCACTTGCATATAAATATATATTTTTATCCCTTATTTTCACAATATATTTATACATATATTGTGTTTCTTTTTCAAATGATAAAACTTTAATCCAATATATATCTTCATTGTTAAAATTATTTATACTATTTTCATATTGATTAAAACTAAAAATACTATATATAGAAGAAAAAAACATTACTACAAGAATATATGTTAATTTATTCTTGACACCATATTTAAAAATACAACAAATTATGCATAAAAAAAAGAATATACTTACATAGTAACTATTTAAGTATATTCCAATTAAAATACCAATTATATATGCTATACATATATACACAATGTTATTTAAAATATTGCATCACCTTATACAATTCTCTTTGCATGTAAGAAATTCTTACTATAATATCCTGATAATAGTGTATCAGTAACCACACCACGTTTTGAATTAGCCGCATGAACAAATATTCCGTCACCAACATATATACCAACATGAGTAACTGTACTACCACCATTTTCTCCAAAGAATACTAAATCACCCATTACTAAATTTTCTTTTTCAATTGTTGTTCCTGTTTTAGCTTGTGGTCTTGCACTTCTGCCCAAATTAGGAACATAGTCTTTATACACATAATATACTAATCCTGAACAATCAAATCCATTTGGAGATGTACCACCCCATACATATTTACACCCAACATATTGCAATGCTAATGTAGTTGCAGTTTCTGCTATAGTAGTAGGTTTTTCTCCTCTTGAATATGAACCTCTAGAAATTGTTATATCTTTATTTAATGTATATTCTGAAGATATATATCCATATTGATTATTATATTTTATTTTATACCAACCATTTTCTTCTCCAACAATCGCTACAACAGCATTTTTATTTAGAGAACCCAATTTTTGAGATTGAGTATTCGCATCTTTTCTTACATTTAACGTTGACGTATTTACAACAGCTGTTTTTAGTACAACTATTTGCTCATCATCTGAAGCTGTATTAGAACTATTAGTATCTTGTTCTTCACTATTTACAACTTCCTTGTTTGATGCTTTTAAATACAAATTGCATACCCAACCAGTTAAATTATTCACAACAATTCTATCCCAATCATTTATAGTTTCTAGTACCTCTACTTCTGTGCCATATTTTACTATGCCAATTTTTTTAGCTGAACTTGAAGCTGATATTCTAATATTAAGAACAGATGCTGTGACTTTTTTAAAATTTTTAACTTCATTATCCTCATTTTTAATTTCTTCTTTTTCTACATCATTTGTGTTTTCTTCTGTTTCATCAAGATTAACGTAATCGGCACATATCCATGCATCAGCATCATTAAAATTGATTTTTACCCAGTTACCAGATTTTTCTAGCACTTCGTACTTTTGACCTAGTTTAACCACACCAAGCTTTTGAGCAGTTTGATAAGGTTCACATCTTACATTTAAAGTTTTAGTATTAACTGTAGCTGTAGATGCAAAACAATAATTAACTAGACCTAACGATAATACAATAATCATACATATACATATCTTTATTTTTTTTTGCATATTAACCTCCATATATTACTACACTCATATTATATTTAATATTTTTCAAAATGTCATTATATAATTTTTTCCAATTTTATATAACTATAAACAATGTATAACATACGCCTAATACTGCTCCTATAAATACTTCAAAAGGAGTATGTCCTAATAATTCTATTAGTTTTTCTTGTACAGTAACTCCTGCCATATTTTTATTATTTAAGATTTGATTTAGAATTTTCGCTTGTTTACCTGCAGCTCTTCTAACACCTGACGCATCATACATAACAACCAATGCAAATATTAGTGAAAGTGCAAAAATTGGAGAATCTACACCTTCATAAAAACCAATTAATGTTGCTAACGACGTTACAACAGCTGAATGTGAACTAGGCATTCCACCAGCACCTACTAATCTTCTTAAATTTATCTTTTTATTTTTAATTATATCAAATACGAATTTCCAGATTTGTATTAGTAACCATATCGATAAAGGAACCCACAAATACTGATTATGTAAAAAATCACTAAAAGTCATAATTAGTCTCCTTTATGTATCAATTTCTTGTCTTATCATTGTACCATCTGATTGTTCTACTAGCATTGTAATGCTTTTTTCTGCTTCTTGCAACTGTTTATTACAATGATTAGCAAGTTCCACTCCTATTTTAAATTTATCCATTGATTCGTCTAATGTTAAATCTCCATTTTGCAATTGCTTAACAATATCTTCTAATTCAGCAATTGCTTGTTCAAATTTCTTTTCCATGTTTTCTAATATCCCCCTTTAATCTAACACTTCTACTAATCTAGTGCCATCTACAAATTGTAATTTTAACTTATCACTTTTATTTACATCTAAACTCTTTTTAATTATTTTTCCTTCTAAACTTTGTGTTACTGTATAACCTCTTTGTAAAGTCTTAAGAGGACTAATAGAGTCTAATATAGATGTCAACTCAACAAACCTTGTTTTGTTATTACTGTATATTTTTTCAATTGCATAACTTAAGTTCTTTATATCATTATCCAATATCTGTTGCTTTGTTTGTATATTACTAAGCGGATTTTCAAATACAGGAGACAACTTAACTCTATCAAATCTATGTTTCATTTCATTTAACTTTTTCGTCAATAATATTTTCATATTATTTTTATAATTCTCTATTTTCCACTTTGTTTCATTAACATCAGCAACAGCTAATTCAGCAGCTGCTGAAGGAGTTGGTGCTCTTAAATCTGCAACAAAATCTGATATACTAAAATCAGTTTCATGTCCTACGGCAGAAATTACTGGAATTTGTGAATCATAAATAGCTTGTGCGACTATTTCTTCATTAAAAGGCCATAAGTCTTCTAGGCTACCTCCACCTCTTGCTAATATTATTACATCAACATTATTTAGTTCATTAAATTTTTTTATTGCTCTTACAATTTGCTCTTTTGCCCCTTCCCCTTGGACAGCAGAAGGTATTAAGTTAATATGTACATTAGGGTTTCTCCTTAAAGATACATTTATTATATCTCGTATAACAGAACCTGTTTGAGATGTTATAACCCCTATTTCAGAAGCATAGGTAGGTATCTTTTTTTTATGTGATACATTAAACATTCCTTGTGCCTCTAACTTCTTTTTTAATTCTTCATATTTCGCATAAAGTACACCTACACCGTCTAACATCATATCCTTACAATAAATTTGATATATTCCGTCTCTTTCAAAAACAGAAACTGTTCCAAATATGATCACGCTCATACCGTCTTCAGGTTTAAATTTCAAATTACCTGCATACGCTTTAAACATGACACCTTTTAACAATGAATTTTCATCTTTTAATGTAAAATAAATATGTCCTGTATAATGCACCTTAAGATTAGACAATTCTCCTTTAACTAATACATTTTGAAGATATTCGTCTGTTGCCAATTTTTCTTTCACGTACTTATTTAATTGCGTTACAGTGATTGCATTTGTTTGCATATCTATATTTCCTCACTATTTTCTTTTAAGATTTTTGCTAATATACCATTAACAAATGATTTATCCTGTGGTTCTCCATAAGTTTCTACCAGTTCTAAAGCCTCATTTATGGCTACCTTAACAGGTATTTCTTCTTTCATATAAACCAATTCAAATATTGCAACTTTTAATATTGCAATATTTATTTTTGATATTCTAGATAAGTCCCAACTTTCTTTTAAGCTATCTATGATATTTTTTTCAATTTCTTTATTATATTGTAAAACACCTTTTGTAACTTTATTAATATATTCAAGTGCTGAAATATCTGTTATCTTTTCTTCTTCTAATGTTTGTTCATATACAAAATCAAAATTATCTTTTTGAAATTCTAATTGATATATAATTTTAAATGTAACTGCTCTTGCTATTTTTCTACTCATTTTATTTCCCTTTGTCTTATAATTTATCTATAAAAGATTTTAATGTTTCTTTTATACTACTACCATTTTTTTGTACTGCATATCCTATAAACATTCCTAGAGCTATCAAAAATACTAAAGCTAGTAATTGAGGAAAGCCAAAAATGAATATAAGTAAACCTATTAGTCCACCAATACATAGACCAATATTATTTTTTAACCATAACGGTAATTTTTCTTTCCACATAAACTATTCCTCCTTGTCCTTTACTTTTGATTTTGTAACATCTTTAACTGTAATGTTCACTTCTAACACCTTTGCACTTGTCTGTCCTTCAATTTTTTCTTTAATTGTTTTTTGTAGTTTTTCTACTAGCTCTGTTATATTTGTATCAGGTAACACTGCAAAAGATACATCAATTATAATGCCATCGTCTTTTGACCTCATTTTAGCCGTTATATCACTAATTGATGGATATCCAGTAAGAGATATTAATGCTATATGCTCAATTGTTGTTGGCATAATTTCTAAAACTCCATCTGCTCCTTTTATTTCAATAGCTGATTTTGAAGTGTTAGAGCTATCATAATCAAATAGTATTGTCTTTATAGATAGTATAAATACAATTATAGCTATAACTAAAAACACTGTTCTAGTTGGTTCTTCTTCAAACATAAACCTAATTGCAGAATCTAACAATGCATAATCCATTACACCAAAATATACTATTACATATACAACAGATATTATTAACATCAATACTGCAAATAATGCCAAAGCCATTTTATCTAATATTTTCATCATTTGTTATCCTCCTATTTATTATTTACTATTTATTCTTGTTCTGGTAATGTTTCTACATCAACCAAATCTTTTTCAACCTTTACACCTTGAACATGAATATTTACCTTTACTACATTTAAACCTGTCATTTCTTCTACTGCTGTTTTTACCTTGTTTTGTAATACCCATGCAACATCAGGTATCCTAACACCATATTCAACTATTATATATATTTCAATTGCTGTTTCATTACCGTCTACTTCAACCTTTATACCTTTCGAAAAATTTTTCTTTCCTAACATTTCTGAAATACCGCCTACTAAACCGCCACTCATTCCAGCAACACCTTGCACTTCAGATGTTGCAACACCAGCAATTATAGCTACAACTTCATTTGCAATTTTTACTCCATTAACATCAGTTTCGTTTATTTCTTCATTTCCTATAATCTCATTATTTTGTTCCATTTAAAATCTCCCCTTTCAAATTATTTTGATTATATCAAACAAGTTTCATAAATACAATATATTTTTAGAAAAAAATGCAGAAAAATATGTGCTTGTCTTTACTTTATAGTGTATTATATTTTTTACAAAAATATTCAAAATTATAGAAAAAACGAGTATTAAACTCGTTTTTAAAAAAATATTGTTACTGCTCAACAAGTGTCCATTCACCCTTTATATTCTTACCACAAGTCTGAAGGTTTGGTTTTAAATATACAACAATTCTAATTCCAAAACTTTTAGCACTAGCTGTTGCAATATTACCCTGTGATTGAATAATGTATGCATTTTCAAGACTAAACTCCTCGCAAAGCAAATACTCTTCGCCTATTACAAGCATATCTTCTACTTTTTCTAATGAACTATCCATTAATTTTTCAACATGCTGTCTATTAAGTACTTTTGCATAAGTAGCATACGTAGGGTTAACATATTCCGAAAAATTTCTTTTTGATACTGCAACAAGCATATCAATAGAATTTTTGTAGAAAAACATTTCTGGTATTCCACTATGTACAATTGCTATACATCTGTTTCCTTGTTCATCTACAAACTTTTCTAATACTTTCCACCCGTTACTTAAATGACCAAAACCAATGGCATTACTATTTTTATCAGAGTCAATAGAAAAACCAAAAAAAGTTGCTCTATCAAGTGCCCTACAACTGCTAGATATAGAAGTATATATGGAATTAGACTCTAGTTTTGAAATTTCAGATAAATTCCACTTACCTACATCATACCAAATATCATCTCCAATTTCTACCACAGAATAAAGATCTCTAGTTTGCCCTTGCGGAAGTGTGTCAAGTATTCCTAAATCAAATCCTGTTAAAATTTTATGTCCAGATTTTGTATACTTAAATACTCCATTTTGATTATCATATCCTTCTTTTCTTTCCACTTTACTTGCTAAAATTTTAGTTGGTTCATAATAACTTGTTTTCATTGTAAATCATTATATCATATTTATGTTAACAATGTCAAGAAAAAATTAAAGATTAGAAAATTATCTAATCTTTTAATACTAATCGCCAACCTCTAATCGGACTTTTGCCAGAAGTCAAAACATTTGCTTTAAGCTCAACCATTACACGTATACCCAAATATGAAAAATATGTTGACTGTAAATAGCCTTGCTTATCAATAAGACACATTTCTGATGGTTCTTTATACGTATCACACAACCAATAGTCTGTAGCATTAATAACCAAATCTTCGTATCTTGAATTGAATTCTATTATACTTTCATTCCCAAGTGCCATGTTCAATTGGGCTAAACTAAGAGGATACGCCTTTGTAGCAAAATTGTTATCAACATACATATCCCATTTTCTTTTTGAAAAAACCTCTTTTGCTACTTCAACATCACATTCAAATGAAAATTTTTCACAGACATTAGAACTAATTAATACAACTGTTCTATTAATTGTTTTTCTAAATACTCTCCAACCTGCAGATACTTTTTCTCTTCCTGCACTAAAGCCACCAAAAACATAATCATCTTCATTTAATTTTTTAGAATATATTCCTAGTTTCTTTAATTCTTCTATGTCCTCTTCACTCCACGTCCCCGCATCATAATGTACACAATCTCCAATATCTACAACATCATACAAATCTCTTGCTTGCCCCTTTGGCAATTCATTTGATTGACCAAAATCAAATAACGTTTTAATTCTATGTCCAGTGGAAGTAGTTTTAAAAATGCCATTTTGATTTTTATATGCTTTTTCTCTAACCGGATCTTCTACTAAAATTTTAGTTGGTTCATAATAACTTGTTTTCATTGCAAATGATTATATCATATTTATGTTAACATTGTCAAAAAAAATTAAAGATTAGATAATTTTCTAACCTTTTTAAACTAAACGCCATGCTCCATTTGCATTTTTCCCATTTGTTAACACATTTGATTTTAGTCTAATTAACACTTTAATACCCAAAAATGCATTATGTGTTAAATATACATGACCTTCTTGGCTAACTAGATGCATTGCAAACTGTTCATCATATACATCAGTAAGCCAAAAATCTCCGAAACCTGTAAGTGTGCCTCTAAGCACCCTATCAACTTCTTTTATACTTCTTTCAACAGGAGAATACTTATCAAGAATTTTTTCTAAATATGATTTAGAAAAAGGATATGCTAAATCAGCATGCTTTGGATTAACGTACATATCCCAAGTTCTTTTTTCAAAAGCATCTTTTGTAGCTTCTATATCACATTCAAACGAAAAAAACTCTCTATGATTAGGATTAATTAAAGTAACATAACGCTCTTGGCAAAATTCATCTTTAGATATTACTCTCCACCCATCACCAAAATCTCCTTTTCCATTTCGGCTATCTCCGAATTCAAAACCACCAAAAATATAATCATCATTCAAATCATTAGAATATATTCCCAACTGTTTTAATTTCGCAATTTCAAAATTTGACCATACTCCTGCATCATATTCCACTTTATCTCCAATACGTACAACATCATATAAGCAACTTTCAGTTCCTTCCGGATAAACATCTGTAAGTCCCATTGTATATGAATTTTTCATTACCATGTTTTTTGGTTTTACTTTAAAACCAATTCCATTTCGTACCTTACTAGAAAATTTAGATACATTAAAATTGTCGTTCATGTTTTATATTATATCATGCTTATGTTAACTTTGTCAAGAAAAACAACTAAATCAGAAAAATACAATAAAGATTAGAAATTTTCTAATCTTCATTGTGGTGCAAGTTTCCACGCACCGTCTTTTTCTCTACCTGTAATTTTGATATTAGCTTTTAGTGCAACAACTACTCTAATACCAAGCGATTCATTTGCATTCGTACTTTCTAGAGATATTCTACCTTCTCTATTAAGAATATACACTTCATCTTGCGAATTAGCAAATCTTTCGCACAAGCAATATGGAACATCTAAGCAGTTAAGTCCTTCTAAACTATCAACCTTATCGTAAAGGTTCAGTGCTTGAAGTGGAACTTCCTTTTTCAGTTTCATTGCATTTTGTAAATAAATACAAAACTCCAAATCATCTTTTGTTAATGCTTTTGCACCAATTGCATATTGAGGATTAACATACTCACTCCAATCTCTTTTAGCAATTGCTTGCGAAATTGAATTTGGATCAAGCCCAAGGAAAAACATTTCTGAAAAACCAGCATGAACAATTATAACGAATACTTCTCCTTTTGTTGGTTCAAAAATTCCAATTATTCTCCAACCATTTTTAAGTGTATGTCTATGCAGTTTTACTGAATCATTTTTGCTATCTCCTGGCTTAAAACCTTCGAAACTGTCTGGTTTACATGGAATTTTACTATATAAACCTAGGCTAATTAATTTTTCAATTTCCTCTTCTTTCCAAGGTTCTACATTATAATTTACATAATCTCCAATTTTAGCTACTTGATATAACGGTCTAGCATCACCTTCTGGGAGGTCCTCACTAATACCCATATCAAAGTCTGTTTTCATTTTGCCGAAATTAGAATTTGCATTATTGGAAAAACCTTTACCAAACCCAAAACTTCCTCCACCTGCAAATTTTGCTGATGAAGAATTTCTAGTCTGATTAAAATTACCAGAATTATTATTAAATCCTATCATGTTTATAAATTATATCACACTTATGTTAACTTGTCAATATTTAAAATACAATATTATTTTTTGAATATTTTTCTAAAAATTGAAAATACTATTTTTGAGGTAAAAAAAATGACAAATCCAATAAAATCAAAAAAACATTATTTAGATTATGTAGATCAAAAAACTCCTAATTCTAAAACTAAATCAAATTTTTTTATAGCTTTTATAGTTGGTGGTATTATATGTGTTGTAGGTCAAGCAATAATTGCTTTTTTTGCCAGCCGAGGATATAGCAAAGATATTTCAGCTAGCTTAACTTCCGTTATCCTTATATTTCTAGGTGCATTTTTAACTGCAATAAATGTATATAATAAGCTAGGTAAGTTTGCAGGAGCAGGCTCAATCGTTCCTATAACAGGGTTTGCAAATTCAATAGTATCTCCAGCTATGGAATACAAAAGTGAAGGATATGTTATGGGTGTTGGTGCGAAAATGTTTTTAGTTGCAGGGCCAGTACTTGTATTTGGCGTTTCTGCTTCAATATTTTATGGAGTTATATACTATCTAATGAACTCCGTTATAGTATAAGGGAGGATAATATATGAAACATATAGGTAAGCAAACTGTACAACTATTAAATCCTGTTACAATAGATTGTACTTATTCAATTGTAGGTCCAAAAGAAAGTGAAGGACCATTAGCAAAATTTTTTGATAATACCATTGAAGATGCATTTTACGATGAATCGACTTGGGAAAAAGCTGAAAGTAAATTAAACTCTACTAGTATAAATGGTTGTTTGTGTAAATCAAATAAATCTGTTACAGATATTGAATATATTTTAGCAGGCGACTTATTAAATCAATGTATAGCTTCAAGTTTTGCTATACGTGATACAAATATACCTTTTTTGGGGCTTTTTGGTGCATGTTCTACAATGATAGAAGGTATGAGTATTGGCAGTATGTTAATTGACGGTGAATTTGCAAACAATATTATTTGTTCCACATCAAGTCATTTTTGCTCTGCTGAAAAACAATTTAGATTTCCGCTTGAATTAGGTAGTCAACGTCCACCTTCTGCTCAATGGACAGTAACAGGTGCAGCATCAGTTCTACTATCCAACGAAGGCAATGGTCCTAAAATTACACATGTAACTACTGGAAAAATTGTTGATATGGGTGTAACAGATGCTAACAACATGGGTGCAGCTATGGCACCATCAGCGGCTAATACTTTAAAAACACATTTTGAAGACACAGGACGAAGACCTGATTATTATGATTTAATTTTAACTGGTGATTTAGGATATATTGGTCATGATATAGTTGTTGATATTTTAAAAGCTGATAACTATGATATGACAAAAAATTATAACGATTGCGGTATATTAATGTTTGATAGAGAAAAACAAGATACTCATTCAGGAGGTAGCGGTTGTGCTTGTATTGGAACAGTATTTTCTGGTTTTATATATAACCAATTGCAATCAAAAAAATTAAATAAAATTTTATTAGTAGGTACAGGTGCTTTAATGAATGCAACTAGTTGTCAACAAAGTGAAACAATACCTGGAATAGCTCATGCTATTGCAATAGAAAATATCTAATGTGACAATATATTTTTAATATTTAAGTTTAGACAACAAAAAACTTCAATTTCTGAAGTTTTCTTATTGTCTAAATTTATTCTACATATTCATAACTAACATTATTACTAAAATATTCAAATATAAGTTTATTATTAATATAAAATGTAAATTTACCTTTACAAGATATATTCTCTCTAACAGTTCTACTCATATTACCTTCATTTGGAGCTAAGAGGTCTTGTCCTCCATTTTCCAATATATCTACAATTAAAACTATATTACCTTGCTTTAATATAACATTTTTACTATTATATTGTACAATTTTCACACCTTTATATGTTGCTAAAATATATTCTTTTTTATTATACCTTATAGCACATATAACCCCTTTAAAATTTATCTTACCTAGCGGTATATCAGCTATTGAAACCATAATTGACGTATTATCTATAAAATCATTGCAATGAACCCATAAATATGTTTTTGGGAAACTTGTACCTCTATCTTCTTCACAATATCCTATTCCATTATTAAAAACAATCGGCATATTGTTTATACATATATTTCCATTAACTCTATGATACATGCTAATAACACCATGTGAACATTGCATAGGTATATATTGAAACGGCCCCATAATATTATGGGAAAGTGGTTTTAAATTTTTAAATGACACATTTCCTTTAATATTTATATCTTTTGATATTAAATTAACACTTATTCCTTCTGGTGAAAAAATATTATTATCAAGTATTATTGTATTGTTTTTTCTAAAATATTTATCTTTATTAAATTTAATATAGTACGAGATTTTTTTATCAACAAATTGAACAAAAGCTTCTGTTTCAGAACATCCCGGTATAAATGCAATAACGTTGTTATCCTGTTTAAGCTTAAAATATATTCCTTCAAAATACTTTTTACTCTTCATCATTTAATCCTTTCTTTGCAGGATTATTTATTAAATCTCCATCATGTGTAAATCTAGAACCATGGCAAGGACAGTCCCAAGTTTGTTCAGTAGCATTCCAATTTAAAGCACATCCTAAATGTGGACATCTTTTAGTCGTTGGTCGTATAAAATTACTAACAGTTGAAAAAGTATTTGTAGCTAATTTTACTGTTGATGCCTTTAAATTAAATCTATCAGGAGTAAACACTTTTAAATATTTACTATTTTTTCCTGTTATTAAATCAGATATTATCATTGCTGAAACCATAGAAGACGTCATTCCCCATTTATTAAACCCTGTTGCAACATATATATTAGGAAGTTTAGTTGAGAACCTTCCAATATATGGTATATTATCCAGACTCATACAATCTTGCGTAGCCCAATGATATTTTTCTGTTGTTTCAGGGAAATATCTATCTTTACAATTTCTCAATATTCCGTAATCGTTATACTGTGTTTTTTTGCCAGTTCTATGATTAGAACCCCCAATAAATAGTAAATTGTTATAGTTCCTAAACGAATAACCGTCTTGAGCCTCATCAATATATATACCATTAATATTAGGTCCGTTTTCTACAGCAATTACATAAGAACGTTCTTGATACATTCTTAAAAAATAGTAACCAGGAGTATTTATAAATGGATAATGTGTAGCTATAACTATATTATGAGCCTTAATTTTTCCATTGTTAGTTTGTACTATCATATTATTTATACTTTTAGCCATTGTATGTTCAAATATTCTTAAATCTTTAGATATATGCTTTAAAAATGATAGTGGGTTAAATTGAGCTTGGTCGGAAACTTTTACAGCTCCTTTTATACTAAAAGGCAAATCAATATCCTCAACAAATTGTGCATTTATTCCTAAATTATTTATTGCATTAACCTCTCTTAAAATTTTTTCTCTGTCTTGTAATGTATAAATATAAGAATCTTTTTTCTCAAAATTACACTCTATATTTTTACACAAGTTTTCATATTCTTTTAAAGCCTCATTATTAGCATCTAAATATAGCTTGGCTTTTTCTTCCCCAAAATTCTTTATTAATTTGTCATATATTAAATTATGATGCAAGGATATTTTCGCTGTTGTATTAGCAGTAATTCCTCCACCTATTATATTAGCCTCAATTATAATTGGGTTTATTCCTTTTTCCTTTAGCTTATGTCCAATTAAAATGCCTGCCATTCCAGCCCCTATAATTAAAACTTCACATTCTATATTATTTTGTAGATTTTCTCTACGTTCTATGGTCACTTCATTTGACCAAACTGATTTATTTATATTCTTTTCCATAAACCTATTATTAACATTTTTTTAAAAAATATACATTTTTTATGTAAACGCTTGACATTGTTTACATAAACGTGGTATAATATAATTGTAAATAATTATTTAATTGCTAATGGAAAATAACCAGTAATATTTCAATATTACTGGTTTTTTCCGTCATTACAAAAAGAAAAAAGAATAGATATTATTCTACTCTTCGCAAGGTTCCTCAGGTGATGTAAGAAGGTTTTCGGCAGATACAAATATATATCCTGTTTTCCTTCCTTCTTCCAGCATTTTATCATTGGCCAAAATCATTGTGTCCAATCTTGCGTTTGCTTGTTTTAACTGCTTTAGTGCTTCTTGAGGATCAGTAGACAAATCATTAATTAAATATTCTTGTGGTACCTCATAAATTCCCCAACTAATACGCAATTGAGCTATCTTTCTTTTTAAAGAAGGATCAAACCTCTTAATTACGTTATGTTCAGCAACCTTACAGAAAAGTTCAAATATTTCTTCGATAAAGCTTTTGTAGTCATCATCGCCTACCTCATTCCCAAAAATATAGGTCTGAGTATTAGCAATTTTCCTATCAAACTCTCTTTGACACTCTTCCATTCTTTTTCTAATCTTACTAATTTCCATTAGTGCTTCATTTTCTTTTTCTACCTCTTCTTGTTCAACAAAACTTCCTATGTTTGCAATATCCATAGAATAATATGAACATAAATCAGTAACCCAAATAATCAGGTCTACAATTTGTGTAGTATCATATATCTTAACTTTTTCAGTAGTATGTTTTAACATTCTTTTTTCTCCAGATAAATCTATCTTTTGTTAGTTATAACTTGAAATTACAAATATATTTTACCATATAGCGCAAAAAAAGTCAACATAATTTTGTTTTTTCGTTGACATAAAATATATTTTGTGATATAATATTTAAGAATGTTAAATTCACATAAGAATGTATCAAATGATACATTTACGTACCGCTTTATCAAATAAATATTTAAGAGGTAAAAAAATGCCAGAAACAGAAGTATTTAGCAACGATGTTGAAGTAATTAGCGACGATTTTGAAGTAATTAACAACGATGTTAATGAACAGATTGCAAAACCAACCACTCCTAGTACAGAAAGCGAAAGCTATGAAAAAATGATTTCTGCTTTTGCTGGAGATAAAAACGTACTTCCAACAAGAGTCTTTCAGCTTGAAAAGGAATGGATTGATAATCTGAAGCCTGAAGATATGGAAGAGATTATTAAAATCAAAGACGGTATCGAACTTTCTTCTGATGGAATTTTAGTCTTTGGTTCAGATGTTCAGTCTAGAATGGGTAACACCAATAGTGTTAATATTCTTCTTAACAAAAGTGTAACAAACGATATTGGACAAGCAGGAGATGCTCTTAAAGAAGCTATAATTGCTATTAAACATCATGGAGAAAAACCAACCAACAATCCTTTAGTTAAACTTTTCAGAAAAATTCAGCATTATGGTGAAGATTACGTTATTTCCTCTGAAAATTTAGGAAACAATATTACAACACTTCAGCAGGGTCTTAAAGTAAAAGCCAATGATATGTTAGAATTGGCTAAGACATTCAAAAATCTGAATGAAGATAACACTCAGGCCTATTACGAGTTAAATCAATACATTTATGCTGGACAGCTTAAGATTGAGGAGGTTTGTAATGAACTTGAAGAAACAGAACGTAAATTTGAACGTAATGAACTTTCTCCAATTGAAGAACAGGAATATCTGGACAAGAAGGCTAGTATTGACGAATTAACTAGACGTATTGATGATTTATACTGTACAAGGTTCTTGACTATCATTCAGGTACCAGAAATCAGAGCTATTACTTACAATGCTCGAGAAATTGCAAGTAAATTGGTTTCTGTTGCAGTCAATATTGGGCCAATCCTTCAGATGCAGTGTGCAATTGCAGTTGGAAATTCTGCTTTAAACAATGGAGTTACAACTATTGATGTTTTAAACTCAAATGTACAAAAGCTCCTTATATCAAATACAGAATCAATGAAATTAAGTGCTGATAAGGTTACCCGTGCAACAGAATCATCGCTTATTAATAGTGATACTATCAAAGCAATGCAGAATAACATCTTTGATACGTACGAAAAGTCTACAAAAATCATTGAGGAAACCAAAAAGAAACGGTTAGAAAACCAACAGGCTATGTTAAATGCTGAAAAACTTCTTAAAGAAGCTTCTAGGCGTAGGAGCTCAAATACACAGCCATATTTCGCTAAAATTGAAGAGGACACACATTCAAAGCGTATTGAAAAGCAGGTTACTTCTACAGTATTTGATGAACTGTTTGCAGAGCAAAAATAAAATGTTAGATTAATTAATCAAACATTTTATTTTTTTTCACAAATCTATCAAGATTAATAGAGCTGATAAATGATTTTAAATCATCATCAATTTTTTCTCCATTAATTCCAAGATCTGTTACATTAGGAATTACCAAAGCATTTTTGTCAAAGTTGGTAATTCTTTTTAGTGTAGATGCACTTACTGGTTTACCATAAGATAAAGCCCAATTGTTTTGTAATGGTGTTACTTCAATAAGTCTAAATAACAATCGTCTTACAAACGCAGAACTACATAATGGGAAATAGGCTCTTTTAACATTAAGTCTTTCTATACCTTCCTTAAGATTAAAATATACCTTTAAAATCTCATTATTTACATACAATACACTAAAAGCTCCTACCTCAACTGAATAGCCTTTAAATTGCAAAGCATCAATTAAAGCTAAAATCAGTATTCCCCTATTGTAAATTTGGCTTGGTGTAGCATTAACATCAGAATACAAGTCAACATAAATATGTATATTATCATATACATTCTCACGCATAGTATTATACATATTTATAGGGTTACCATTTAGGAAATCTGGAACCGAAGGAGCATACCCTACTATGTCTTTTCCTACTCTAATCCGTTTGGTTGGAAATAGCAATTTTTGATCTATACTTCTTTTTACAAAAAGTAATTGTTCTAAATTCTTATCCCAACCATTTTCACATATCTGTAATGCTTGATTATAGTCAATTGGATCAACCCAATTCTTATAGGGCTTTTCACTTTCAAGTATACGATATTCGAATTTTTCAGAAATAGGGGTTACTTTTAGGTAATCAACAAACGATTTTAGTGTATCAAATCTGTAATCAATAATTCGTTCTCCATTTCTTTCATAAACTTTCATTTTTACTCCATGTCCTCACTTGAACTTTTTACTCATTTCCTTAAGGTCATTTATTACAAGTACTTTATCATCTTTGCACATTCCTTTACAAAGAACACAATCTACAATAGTTTTCAAGTCTATTCCCTCATTTAATAAACAATTGAAATATTTGATAGTTCTAGTTGAAAAGATATGCCTAATCTGATGTCTTTGTACACTTTCTCTGGCAGTCCATACAAACTTAAGAACAGCCTCATTAGGGAACAATTTTCTTTCTAACTCCTTATCATAATTAAATTCAACCATTATAAATCGGTCTAGACTCGCACTGTCAAGAGTATTTCTTCCAACAAACAGGTAATCTCCTCCATTTCCCCATGTATTGGCTGCTGCAACACATCTAAACTCTGGATGCATATACTCTTTGCCACTAGGGAACGTAAAATACCCATTTGAAAGTGCTGAATTCAAAATAATTAAAGCAGAAGGATCACTTGCATCAATTTCATCAAGGAAAAACACTCCACCTTTTGTAAAGGCCTTGTAAAATTCTGTTTCATGATACTTACCGTTAGCATCTTCAAACCCAGTAATCTTATACTCATTCGTAACATTGTTAGTATAATACATTTCAAGTCCTAAAGCATTAGCAACCTGCTCAATACAGACATTTTTTCCACTACCTGCTGGACCAACAAGCATTACTGGCAATTTACAGTTTCCAACATATCTTAAAATATTTTTATACTCTTTGTGGTAATATTCTTTCTTTACTCTAGCTTTATTTTCTACTTTTTCTGTTTTCATAGTAATCACTTTTGAACTTTTCATAATAACAATTATGTTATTATTTCACAATTTTAATTGCCATATTATTATATCATAAAAATTATGTAAAGTCAATGGTTGTTTATGTAAAGTGTGTGTAAAGTAAACAAAGGTAAACAAAAAACAAGTTTATATGATATTTATCATTTTAAACTTGTTTTAATGCTTTTTCAACAACAAGACTTGCAAGAACCAAAGTATCTAATAATTTCTTGTTAACCTCTTTTGCAGATTTTACATCATATATACCACTTTGATTAAGGCAAAGTTCGATATTTAATTCTGACACATTTCTAAATAGCTCTTCAACCATATCCTTAATCTCATGATTATTAGGATTTTCAGAAGAATTTATACCTAGTGCAAGCGATATATTGAGTTTCCAAATAGGTATAGTTGTTTGAAATGTTTTTTGAAGGACATTCTTGACATTATTAGCATCATCCAAAAGATTAGCAAGTTGAACATTACTAATTTCAAATGTAGCTCTTGAAAACTCTAGAACTCTTAATCTTGCAAGGAAATTTTCAAGCATATCAATTTTTTGATTAATCTGTGAAAAAAGATTATCATTAAGTTGTTTTTTTGATTGTTCGTACTGACTTGTTAAATTTTTCCCCTCTTCAATAAGTTTTTCATACCCTGCAATAATTAGTAAATCTAGTTCATGACAAACATATTTACTATTAGCATACATGGTTGTTAAACTATATGTAAATCTTTTTACTTCTACTTGATTTTCAGATAATAGTTTAATTATCATATCCATGTTATCAATAATCTTTTGATAACTCTGTTCCATACTCTTTTCTTTTTTATCCTTGCTAAACAAATGTATAATTCGTTTTTTAGAATTACATTCATCGATAAAAGAATTTATTTCCTTTATCGCTTGTGAAATAATAATATTACTTTCATTAAGAACATTATTATTAGAATTCAAAATATGCTGTGCTGAGGAGTATGTGAAATTAGATAAATAATTTTCTCCGTAATATTTAACAAAGTTTTCATCGTACAGTTTAATTCTTTCTCTTAATTGATTTATTCTTTCTTTATCCTCTATATAATTTTCACTTTCAATTGAAGGTATATTATATTTTTGATTGCAAAAATTTTTAAGTCTTCCAATTACAGTTTTTTCGTCTATCCATACATTAATCTTTGATGTTATACTTTCTAGCTCATTCATTTTTCCACCATTTTTAATATAGACAAGCTATTTTGCTAAATACAGCAAAATCTTAAAAATTCAAATTTCCTATATATTTTATCATATTTGCAAGATTATGTCAACGATTTTTTAGATAAAAAGTTCAGTTTTATGGACGGTGGTAACTTTTTATATACCATTAATTAATTTTTTTAATGCCTCAAACTCATCATCTGTAAGAGTAACACCCTTGCCCATTTTTTGATGTTCTGGTGCCCAATCTCTTATGTCATATTTGGGGTTACCACCATTCCAACTAATCTTATTCAATTCCTTTGTCCACCCTGTACTACTTTGAGAAATAACACCATATTGATTTACTATTTCATACTTAAATTCCGACTTTTCCATAAATAATTACCTCCTTTTTTCTACCAAAACACCTTTACCACTTAAATTTTTATATATTATAGTAGCTGTTAGCACTATTAATATTCCTGTTAATATTCCAAATGAATCTATGCAAACATCAAAAGGTTGTCCACTTCTACCAGGTACAAATAATTGATGTATTTCATCTAATATAGCAAATAGAGTACCGATAAATTGTGCAAATACTACTTTTAGTGCTATATCTATACTTAATAGATTTATTACAGAATATATTAATATTCCACCCACTAAATATAGCATAAAATGTGCCATTTTTCTTATTGGTTTTTTCAGTTTTTCCATTAATTTTTGTTTATCAGTATCGTTTAATGTTTTTGTACTTGGTATTGTATTTATAACAGTTTTAATTACTCCTTTACTGGTAACAGTAGATTTTGAACCTTCTTGTTCTGAAAACATAAACGTTATAACTACCCAACCCACAAGTAACACTACTAAAATAGGTTTAATAATATTATTCAATATAGCACCTCTTTATCTTTTCTTTTGTTTAGCACATCTTATCATATCTTTTTGAAAAATTCAAGAAACACAAAAAAGAAAAAAATGCATAAAAAAGAACGATAATTGAAAAAGTAAATGCAAGTATATAATAGATAAATATATTTTAATGTTACAAGTAGTAATAATGTACAATTAAGTGCTTTTTTGGTAGAATTAATATGTAAGTGTTT
>CALYAQ010000115.1 GCA_944393615.1 uncultured Clostridia bacterium | reverse complement strand
TTAGTTTTTGCCCTAGATTATTATTTAGCTTGAAATGAACTTATAAATTGAACCGCCGTATGCCGAACGGCACGTACGGTGGTGTGAGAGGGAATAAATAAAATTATTATTTATTCTCTACTCGATTCTTTTCTTTTTGTTCTATTTATATTGAATTTTACACATATATATTATACAATATATACATTAAGAAACGGAGTGTGAAGTATGAAAGAAGTTATATCAGTTGCTGGTACTGTAGGGAGCGGAAAAAGTACAATTTGTAATTTGTTATCACAAAAGTTAGGATATAAATGTTATGTAATGGGCGACATAATGAGAAAATTAGCTAATGAAAATAATATGGATATAGTTGAATTTAATAATTATATTAAAGAAAAAAAAGAGTTCGATAATCAGCTAGACGATATGTTGATGCAGATTGCAAATACTGAAGATAAAGTTATATTTAGTTCTAGGACAGCATGGCATTTTTTACCTGATAGTTTTAAAATATATTTAACTGTTAGTGATGAAGTAGCAGCAAAAAGAATATATTCAGACACAGAAAGAATATTTGAAAAAAAATATCAAAATATTCAAGAGGCGTTGGAGAATGTAAAAAAACGTAATCAAATGGAAACGCAAAGATACAAGGATGTGTATGATATTGATGTAACTAAAAAAGAAAATTACGACTTGTATTTAGATACTAGTAATTTAGAAGTTGAAGAAGTACTACAAGAAATTGTATTACAATATGAAAGTTGGCTGAAGGGAAAAATATAGATGTTTGTAAAAGTAATATTAAATACTTCTGTAACAAATTTAGATAAACAGTTTACATATTTGGTACCAAACCAAATGGAAGAGGGAATTGCTATCGGAGTAAGAGTAGCAGTTCCTTTTGGTGCGTCGAATAGAAAAGAAATTGGTGTTGTGTTAGAAATAACTGATATAATTGATTTTGATGTAACATTGGCAAAAAGTATTTTTGAGGTTATTGATACAAAACCTTTGATTTCTGAATTTAGTATTAAACTTGCAAAATGGATTTCGAAGAAATATATTTGTAATTTATCTGATGCACTGAGGCTAATGTTTCCACCAGATGTTATAAAAAGTCAAAAAAAAATCAGAACAAGTAAAAAAAATAAATATGTGTATATAAATAATGAATGTCCGCTTCTTCAATGCTACGAAGACATAAAAGGAATTACACCTAAAAGAAAAGAAGTATTGGAATTCTTGATAAATGTCCAAGTTGTACTTTTATCAGATTTATATGAATATTTTAATACAAATTCTTCATTTTTAAATTGGTTTAAGGTAAACAATTTAATTGAAATAAAGGAAGAATTAATAGAAGAAAATCTATTTGAAAAATATATGATAACTGATAAAGATTTAGAGAATAGGGTTGTTTTAAATACAGAACAACAAATGGCATACGATAAACTAGTTGATTTAGTTGACCAAGGCTCTTTTGAAACAGCTCTTTTACATGGGGTAACTGGTAGTGGAAAAACGGAAGTGTATATGCACGTAATACAAAATGTGATACAAAAAGGAAAAACAGCTATTGTACTGGTTCCTGAAATATCATTAACTCCACAAATGGCCAATAGATTTATATCTCGTTTTGGAAATGTTGTTTCTATATTGCATAGTAAATTATCAGTTGGTCAAAGGATAGATGAGTATAATAAAATTAGAAATGGAAATATTAAGATAGTGATTGGTGCTAGGAGTGCTATATTTTCACCTTTAAACAATATTGGAGTAATTGTTGTTGATGAAGAACATGACGGTTCGTATAAATCGGAAGGTACACCGAAATATAATGCAATAGAGGTTGCACAAAGAATATGTGAGTATTATAATTGCTTGCTGTTATTAGGTTCTGCTACTCCAAGTATTTCAACATACTATAAGGCAAAAAATTCTCAAATGCATTTATTAGAATTGAAAAATAGAACTAGCAGTAGCGTTTTACCAAATATAGAAGTAGTTGACATGATTACTGAATCTTTTGCATATCCTTCAAAAATTATTACCCAAAAGTTATATAACGAAATAGAGAATAATTTAAAAAAGAAGGAACAAACAATTATATTTTTAAATAAACGTGGATATTGCAGTTCTATTGTATGCAAACAATGCGGTTTTGTATATAAGTGTCCTAATTGTGACGTTTCACTTACTTATCATAAAGATAAGCATAGATTACTTTGTCATTATTGTGGGTATGCTAAAAAACTAGAAAAGTTATGTAGAATGTGTGGTAGTGAAGAACTAATAACTAATGCTTTGGGCACTCAAAAGGTAGAGGAAGAAATACGTTCTTTTTTTCCGAATGCTAGTATTTTGCGTATGGATCATGATACTACGACTAAAAAAGATAGTTACATTCAAATTTTAAATAAGTTCAAAAATGATAATATTGATATATTGATTGGCACTCAAATGGTATCGAAAGGCCATGATTTTCCAAATGTTACTTTGGTTGGCATTTTAAACGCAGATATAACGTTGTATTTACAGGACTATAAAGGTAATGAACTAACATTTGATTTGTTGACTCAAGTAGCAGGTAGAGCAGGAAGAAATGATAAACAAGGAAAGGTTTTGTTACAAACTTATCAAAAGGATAATAGCATTTTTGAGTATATAAAGGATAATGATTATGAAAAGCTATATAAGGATGAAATAAAATATAGACAGACTTTGCTTTTTCCTCCTTTTTGTGATATAATACAAATTGTGCTTGTTGGAGAAAATGAGAATAATGTAATTAAGGCATCAAATGATATTTTTCAATATTTAAAAAATAAATTGGTTGAGTTTGCTAATAAAAAACAGTTGATTATTTTTCCACCTGTACAGGCTCTTTTATCTAGAATTGATAAAAAATATAGATATAAGATAAATATAAAATGTAAATATAATGAAAAAATTGCAAATAATTTAAAAAATATACATATTGATAACAAAAAAATATTAAAGGATATTAGAATTGATATTGAGGTAAATTCTAATAAAAACATTTAATTTATAAAGGAGAAGTATACAAATGGCTATTAGAAATATACGTTATGAAACTGATGATATATTAAGAAAAAAATCCAAAATTGTTGATGTGGATAATAACAAAAGCAAAATATTAGAACTTATTGTTGATATGTTTGAAACATTGCAGGCAAATAATGGGTTAGGACTAGCTGCTGTTCAAGTTGGAGTATTAAAAAGAGTCATAGTAATTGAGCATGACAATCAAAGATATGTTCTTATAAATCCAGAAATAATTTTACAAGAAGGCGAACAAATTTGTGAGGAAGGATGTTTGAGTTTTCCTGAAGCTTTTTACGAAGTTAAAAGACCTGAACATGTTAAGGTTAAATATATAAATGAAGATTTTAAAATGACTGAATTAGATGCACATGGTTTACTTGCTGTTATTATTTCACATGAAACAGACCATTTGGACGGTGTTTTATTTATAGATAAAAAAATCAAGGAATAAGGGGGAAAATAGATGTATAAAATTGTTTTTATGGGTACACCCGATTTTTCAGTAAGTGTATTAGAGGCAATATATAATGCTAAATATGATGTGGTACTAGCAGTTTCTCAACCTGATAAACCGGCGGGAAGAGATTTAAAAGTAAAACCAACACCTGTTAAAAGTTTTTGCTTAGAGCATAATATACCAATATTGCAACCACAAAATATTAAAAGTAACGTAGAATTTCTAAATACATTAAAACAGTTGAAACCAGACTTTATAATTACAGCCGCTTATGGTAAAATATTACCTAAAGAAATATTACAAGTTCCTAAAATAGCACCAATAAATGTACATGCATCTATTTTACCTAAATATAGAGGAGCAGGTCCTATACAGTGGTCTGTTATAAATGGGGATACTAAAACTGGTGTAACAATTATGATAATGGATGAGGGAATGGATACAGGGGATATGTTGCTAAAAGAGGAAATTGAAATTGACCCAACTGATACTTATGGTACTTTGTATGAAAAATTGCGTATATTAGGGGGAAAAACATTAGTTAAAGCACTAAATAATTTTGAAAAATTAACTCCTGAAAAACAGCAAGGAGAATATTCATTAGCACCAATGATTAACAAAAAATTAGGACAAATTGATTGGAATAAGTCTGCTTTCGAGATACACAATTTGGTAAGAGGGCTAAACCCAATGCCTGGTGCATACTTTAGCATAAATGACAAGACATATAAAGTTTGGGAAACAGAAGTGATTGATAAAAATACAGATAAAAAACCAGGCGAAATTATATGTGCTAATTCTAAAGAGGGTTTTTTAATTCAAACAGCTAATAAAGTAATATCTATTAAAATTATACAAGCTCAAAACTCGAAAAGAATGAACATTTGTGATTATTTACGTGGTAATACAATATAATAGTAGTAAAATGTAAAATTAAGGGGGAAAAAATATGGGTAAGTTTTTTGGAACAGATGGAGTAAGAGGTGTTGCAAATAAAGAATTAACACCGCTATTAGCTTTTAATTTAGCAAAGGCTAGTGCTTATGTATTAAAAAAGGACTTAAATAAAGAATTAACAGTAATTATAGGTAAGGATACAAGAATTTCATGCGATATGCTAGAGAGTGCTATGGTAGCAGGCTTTACATCCGTGGGGGTTAATGTAAAATTATTGGGGGTAATACCAACTCCAGCTGTTGCATATTTAACGAGAAAATATGAAGCAGACATAGGTGTAGTTATATCCGCTTCTCACAATTCTTTTGAATTTAATGGAATAAAAATATTTAGTTCTCAAGGTACTAAATTGTCTGAAGAAATAGAAAAACAAATAGAAGATGAATTAGAATTTGAGTGTAAATTATCTGAAATAGCGTTAAATGAAAGAATAGGCAGATATGAGATTTTAAGTAATGCAAAAAATGACTATATCGATTTTACAATTTCAACTATATCGCTAAATAGAAAAGATATAAAAATTGGTCTAGATTGTGCAAATGGTGCAACATCAATTTGTGCAAAAGAAATATTCGAAAAATTAGGACTAAATGTTACAGTTATACATAATCAGCCAAACGGCATAAATATTAATGACGATTGTGGGTCAACACATATTGAAAGCTTACAACAATTAGTTAAGGAAAAAGGCCTAGATGTTGGTTTTGCTTTTGATGGAGACGGAGATAGATTGCTTGCTGTTAATTCAAAAGGAGAGTTGGTTGACGGTGACCAAATTATGGCTATTTGTGCTAAAAACTTAAAAGAGCAAGGAGCTTTAGAAAATAATACTTTAGTTGTAACAGTAATGAGTAATTTGGGTTTAAGCATTTTTGCTAAGGAAAATGGTATTGATGTTGTTCAAACTAAAGTAGGAGATAAGTATGTATTAGAGGAAATGTTAAAATCAAATTATTCATTTGGTGGAGAACAGTCAGGACATATAATCTTTAGGCAATTTAATACTACTGGAGATGGAATAATAACCGCATTACAATTGACAAGTATAATATCGAATACTGGTAAATCTATAGAAGAATTATCAAATGTTGTTTCAATATATCCGCAAATAACAGTTAATGCTCGTGTTTCAAATGATAAAAAGCACGAATATATTGAAGATATGGAAATTACAAAAGCAATAAAAGAATTAGAAAATGAATTTGCAAATGAAGGTAGAGTTCTTATTAGACCTTCTGGTACGGAACCGTTAATACGTGTTATGATAGAAGGAAAAGATATAGAGTATATTACAAAAAGAGCTAAAAAAATTGCTGAACTGTTAGAAAAAAAATATGCTTAACTATAACTTGACATAGTAAACATAATTGTGATATAATATTGCTGTATGGAAAATTCAATAGAAAAAAATATACGAGTGTATAGAAAAGCAACCATGAGAGAACGATTAATTCGTTCTATTAATAAACGTTGTATGGCACTTCTTGTAGCTATACTTGTAACATTAGGAATAGTAGCATTTTCTGTTATGGTATTTATACCTTCTATTTGGAGTCCGTTATGTGGTATCTTTTATTTAGTAATTTTATTTCTTACTTTTTGGGTATGGAATGAGTTAGTTAATAGAGAATTTGACTACGATAATACGTACTTCCACTCTTTATCCATTATTTATGAGATGCTACTTCCATTCTTTTATTGTGTATCGATAATGGGATGTATTCCAGAAAATTTTAATGATGGTTTTATATTTGTATTATTTGTAATGGGAGGTATTTTTATACCTACTCTTATCACACAATTTGCTATCATTAAGTTACTTAAACTAATATATATAAATACCTAATTTTTTAAAAACATATTTAGTTATGTTTTTTATTTTGTATAATTTGACATAGTAAACATAATTGTGATATAATATTGTTGTATGGAAAATTTATTAGAAAAAAATGTATGTGTGTACAGAAAAGCAACGACAACAGAACGATTAATTTGTTCTATTAGTAAAAATAGTATAGCGTTTTGTATAGCTATACTTGTAGCTATATTTATAGCATTAGGAATAGTGACATTTTCTGCTATTGTATTTATACCTTCTAGTTGTAGCTCGTTAGGTGGTATCATGTATAGTATAATTGTATGCTCTACTATTTGGGCATTTTATGAAATTTTTGAGAAAAAGATTATATATAGTGTGCTAGAGGCGCTTCCGTTATTTATCTATTATACTATAATGTTTGGAATTTTTTATAGTGTAATGTTATTCAATTTTGTAGTATATTTTGATAGCATGATGTATTATACTATTCTCTATTTAATTCTTTTATTTGCTACGATAGTTGTCATACCTACATTGTTAGTACATATAAGTAAAGTTAATAATTCATACTTTTTTCAAACATATTTACTTATGTTTTTTATTTTTCTACAAAAATTTACATAATTTATTATATATATATTGATTTTTTTACAAAAATTTGATACAATTATTATATGCTTATAGAAGTTAAAGTAACAAAGGAAGGAAAATTTCTTTTGTGTCAGACAATGACTCCTAAATTTTTTAGGATGATTGTTAATAAGGATGGAACATCTAAAAGATCGATTAACAAAGTACAAGGCTATATATCTAAAGAGGTAAAGCTTTTAGTTGAAGTTAAAATCGGTGACTACATTTTTGATAGAAGGAAAGATACTTTAGCAAATGAATTAGTTTATGATGTATCTCAAATTGTAGATATAAATACTGATATTGTACCAACGGCAGAATTAAAATTTGTAGAAACGATATCTACAAAAGAACTAACAAATTACTTGGCTTCTTTACGATATAGTGCAACATCTA
>CALYAQ010000114.1 GCA_944393615.1 uncultured Clostridia bacterium | reverse complement strand
TACATTATTACTACTTGTAACACTAAAATATATTTATCTATTATATACTTGCATTTACTTTTTCAATTATCGTTTTTTGCTTTTTTGTCTTTTTTCTTTTTAAAGATATTGACTTTAATTAAATAAAATTATAAAATATATGTGTGAAAAGATATTTGTTTACAAATTAGATAATAAATAAACTTTGAACATTGAAAATTAAATATAGGAGGTGTAATGATTGGAAACAATAATAATTACTTCTTTAATTACAGCTATTATTTCAATAATATTAACAATAGTTATAAAAACAGCTATTGATAAAGCAACAGCAGAAAAAGCAAACAAAAGTGCAAAGGAAATTATAGAAGAAGCACACAAAACTGCAGAAAATATTAAAAAGGAAGAAGTGCTAAAGGCTAAAGAAGAAATATTAAACGAAAAAACAGAACTTGAAAAAGAAGTAAAAGAAAGAAGACAAGAGCTTCAAAACCAAGAAAAAAGGTTAATTCAAAAGGAAGAGACACTAGATAAAAAACTTGAAAATATTGAAAGAAAGGAACAATCAATATTTGATAAAGAGCAAAATATTGACAAAAAACAATCAGAAGTTGAAATGTTAAAACAGCAAGAAATAAAAGAATTAGAAAAAATTTCTAGGTTAAATGTTAATGATGCTAAAGAACTATTATTAAATAAATTAAGGGACGAAGTTAGAGTTGATGCAGCTAATATTGTAAAAGAAAAAATGGAAGAGGCAAAAGAAAATGCACAAAAAAATGCAAAACAATTAATAACATACGCTGTTCAAAAATGTGCAGCTGACCATTCATCAGAAGTAACAGTATCTACTGTTGTTTTACCAAGTGATGATATGAAAGGTAGAATAATTGGTAGAGAAGGTAGAAATATAAAAGCTATTGAAACTTTAACAGGTATAGACTTAATTATAGACGATACACCAGAAGTAATAGTTTTATCTGGTTTTGATCCTATTAGAAGGGAAGTTGCCAGAATTGCGATTGAAAAATTAATGCAAGATGGTAGAATACATCCTGGAAAAATTGAAGAAATGGTAGAAAAAGCAAAAGAAGAAGTTAACAATGTTATAAAAGAAGAAGGCGAAAGAGCTATATTTGAAACAGGTTTAACAGGAATTCATCCTGATATTTCTAAGTTGATTGGAAAGCTAAAATATAGGACAAGTTATGGACAAAATGTGCTAAATCATTCAATAGAAGTGGCTCAACTAGCAGGAATTATGGCAGGAGAATTAGGATTAGATGTTAAACTTGCTAAAAGGGCAGGTATGTTACATGATATAGGTAAAGCATTAGACCACGAAATGGAAGGTACTCATGTACAAATTGGGGTGGATTTATTAAAGAAATATAAGGAAAACGATATTATAATTAATGCTGTAGAAGCACATCACGAAGATGTTGAACCTAAATCTGAAATTGCTGTATTAATACAAGCAGCAGATGCAATATCAGCATCTAGACCAGGTGCTAGAAGAGAAACTATTGAGGCATACATAAAAAGATTAGAACAACTAGAGGGTATAGCAAATTCATTTAAGGGTGTTGAAAAATCATTTGCAATTCAAGCTGGTAGAGAAATTAGAATTATAGTAAACCCAGATAATATATCTGAT
Source organism: uncultured Clostridia bacterium (assembly GCA_944393615.1). Classification (GTDB taxonomy): domain Bacteria; phylum Bacillota; class Clostridia; order TANB77; family SIG350; genus CALYAQ01. Next base: position 1,563 of record CALYAQ010000114.1, on the reverse strand, counting down.
AGTGATATGGTACTATTATCAAGAGATATTGTAAAAAGAATTGAAAATGAAATGGAATATCCAGGACAAATTAAAGTACATATTGTAAGAGAAACAAGGGCAATTGAATATGCAAAATAAATAGTAAGAGTTATATAGAAATATATAGCTCTTTTTTCTAATATCTTGTCTTTTAATATAATTTATGTTAATATATATATGGAAAAGAGGTATAATATGAATATATTAATGATAGGTGACATTGTTGGAAAGACAGGTAGAAATGCAGTAAAAGAGTTGTTGCCTAAAATAAAAAGTGAATATAAAATTGATTTAACAGTTGCAAATGCTGAAAATGCATCAGGAGGAAAAGGTATTAGTTTAAATGCTTATGATGAGCTATATATGGCAGGTGTAGATGTAATGACAATGGGAAACCATACTTGGGCCAAAAAAGAAGTCTTTAAATTAATGGAGGAAAAACCCAATATTATAAGACCGGCAAATTACTCAAATGATGTACCAGGTATAGGATATATGGTAACGAATGTAAATGATAAAAAAATATTAATAATTAACTTACTTGGTAGAGTTGATATGGGAATAGCTTCAGATTGTCCATTTACTAAAGCTAAACAGATTATACAAAATATTAAGTCAAAGGAAAAAATTGATATAGTTATTGTTGATTTTCATGCAGAAGCTACGGCTGAAAAAATTGCATTAGGCTATTATCTAAAAAATGATGCAACTATTGTTGTAGGTACACACACTCATGTACAAACTGCAGATGAAAAAATATATGATACAGGAATGGGGTATATAACTGATTTAGGAATGACAGGACCTAAAAATTCTATTATAGGTATGGAATATGATGTGGCATTAAAAAGATTTTTAACACAAATACCAGAAAGGTATTCTTGCGCTGAAGGAGAATATTTTTTAAATGCTGTATTATTTAGTGTTGACAACTCTACAAACCGAGTTGTTTCAATACAAAAAATACAAATGTAGAATAATGTAAAATATTGCGAAAAGTTTTTTAACAATTTTTGTAAAAAGTATGGTAATTTATTCCACGTTGATGTATAATTTTTAATGTAGTAAAAAAATTAAAAATAGGAGGAATAAATTATGGAAATGTTAAGAATTTCAACAAAGTCAAATCCAAACTCAATTGCAGGTGCAATAGCAGGTTTGGTAAAGGAAAAAGGACGTGCAGAAATGCAAGCAATAGGTGCAGGAGCATTAAATCAAGCAGTAAAAGCAGTGGCGATTGCAAGAGGATTTGTAGCACCAGCGGGTGTTGAGCTGATTTGTATACCAGCATTTGCTGATGTTAAGGTGGAAGGTGAAGAAAGAACAGGAATTAAGCTTGTAGTAGAATCAAGATAATACATATCTTGAATAAATATAGCCATATTTAAAAACTAGAGAAATTTTTCTAGTTTTTCTTTTTCTGTATGACGGGCATGTCATAAATCTAGGGTGGAAGTCCCAAGAGGCGTATTTGTCGCGAACTCGATAGCGACTTGCAAAGCGTAAACTAGTAATGGAGCGTGAAAAGAAGCAATAGCGAAA
>CALYAQ010000113.1 GCA_944393615.1 uncultured Clostridia bacterium | reverse complement strand
CCTAGATTATTATTTAGCTTGAAATGAACTTATAAATTGAACCGCCGTATGCCGAACGGCACGTACGGTGGTGTGAGAGGGAATAAATAAAATAATTATTTATTCTCTACTCGATTTTTTCTTTTTTTCTCACAATTGACTTTTACAATTCATTGATATACAATATGAGTGAAATTAAAAAGAAAAGAGGTTAGCAATTATGAAGGAATTAGAGAAGATGTTTAAACCCAATTCAGTAGCCGTAATAGGTGCTTCTAATAAACAAGGAAAAGTAGGGAATATGGTGATTAAAAATTTACTTACCTGTGGTTATGTAGGAAAAATATATCCTGTAAACCCAAAAGAAGAAACAATAGAAGGCTTAAAAAATTATCATAATATAAATGAAATTGAAGACAGCATTGATTTAGCGGTAATTACGATACCAGCAGGAGCTGTTAATCAATCTGTTATAGAATGTGGAGAAAAAGGAATAAAAAATATAGTAATATTAACAGCAGGTTTTAAAGAAGTTGGACAAGAGGGAGCAAAACTTGAAAAAGAATTGTTTGATATTTGTGAAAAATATCAAATAAATGTATTGGGCCCAAACTGTATTGGAAATATAGATACACATACCCCAGTTTCAGCATCTTTTTGTCAATTAATGCCCAATAAAGGCGACATAGCCTTTATATCACAAAGTGGTGCTATGCTAGTTGCACTACTTGACTGGAGTATAAAAGAAGGAATTGGTTTTAGCAAAGTGGTTAGTATTGGTAATAAAGTAAATGTATCAGAGGTTGACGTTATTAGATATTTAGCTAATGACCCAGATACTTCAGTTATACTTTGCTATTTAGAAGAAATTGCTAATGACCCAAAATACTTAGATGTAATGAAAGAAGTTACTTCTAAAAAACCTGTTGTTGTATTAAAATCAGGTTCAAGTGCAGTAGGTGCAAAAGCAGCATCTTCTCATACAGGTGCATTGGCTGGAAATGATTTCGCATTTGATGCAGCTTTTGAACAATCAGGAATAATTCGTGTTGATACAATGCAAGACTTATTTGATGTGGGACGTGCTTTTTCAAAATTACAATTGCCTAATAATACAAATGTTGCAGTTATAACAAATGCAGGAGGCGGAGGAGTTGTAACTGCTGATAGTATAGAAAAATATGGACTAAATATGGCTAAATTTAGTGATGAAACAATAGAAAAATTAAAACAATGTATGCCACCTGAAGGCAGTATTAATAATCCAATTGATGTTTTGGGTGATGCAAGTCCTGAACGTTATCAAAAAACATTAGAAGCAATTTCTCAAGATGATAATGTAGATAGCATAATTGTAATTACTTGTCCTACTGCAGCTGCAGACCCAATTGGGATAGGAAAAGAAATATTAAATGTAAGAGGAAAAACAAAAAAACCAATGTTGGTAGTTAATATGGGTGGTATAACTTTTGAAAAAATAAATGAAGAGTTAAGGCAAAATGGTATACCAACATACGTATTTCCAGAAACCGCTGTTAAAATATTATCAATTATAGATAAATATGTAAAAATGAAAAATACTAATATTAATGATACAAGATGTGAAAATATAGATGTCGAATATGAAAAAGCTTTGGAGATAATCAACAATGTAAAACAATCTGGTAGAAAAGCTTTATTAGGTAGTGAGGCATACAAGATAGCAAAATGCTATGGCATAGATGCATCGCCTATATATCTTGCAAAAGACGTACAAAGTGCAGTTGGTTTTGCAAATGAAATGGGTTATCCTGTTGTATTGAAAATTGCTTCAGATAAGATACTACATAAAACTGATATTGGTGGTGTAAGAGTAAACTTACATACAGCTGAAGAAGTAGAAAAAGCATTTGAAGAAATAATGATAAATAGTAAAAAGGCATATCCTGATATTGAGCCAGAAGGTATAGAAATACAAAAAATGCTTGATAATACAACCGAGGTTATTATTGGTATGGTAAAAGATAGACAGTTTGGACCAGTTATAGCTTTTGGTATGGGAGGAATATATGTTAATTTAATTAAAGATGTATGTTTTAAAATAGCAAATGGTATTACATTAAATCAAATACACAATCAAATAAACAAAACCAAGGCAGGTGTGCTATTAAAAGGCTATAGGGGTTCAAAACCTGCTGATATATCAAAGGTTTCAGATATAATAATGAGAATTGCAAAATTAACATTAGATTTTGAGGAGATTAATGAGTTGGATATCAATCCTGTATTTGTGTATGAAGATAGAGCTATAGCTGTAGATATAAAAATAGCATTAAAATAGTTTTGAAAGGGGAAATAATATGAGAAAATATTTACTTAAAATTAGTGTAATGGTAATTATGATAGTTACATTTACTTCAACAATAGTATTTGCAAATCAATCATTAATAGCTATACAAGATGAGCCAATAACAAGGGGAGAATTTGTAGATCAGTTAGTTAATATATTTGGTCTTGATGAAGATATAACTGTGATTGAGTCATTTACAGATGTATCAAAAGAATATGATTATGCTAAAAATATAGCAATAGCAAAACAGTGTGGAATAATAAGTGGAGTAGGAGATAATAATTTCTTACCTGATGAAAAAATTATAAAGCAAGATATGTACACAATGATAGCAAGAGCTTTATGGTATGTAGATAAAGATTTAACAGTTCCTAACTTAGCACTAATGTATAATGATACTGCTCAAATTTCAGATTATGCAAAAGACCCAATAAGACTATTAACTGATAAAGGATATATTAAAGGTAAAAATGTTGAACCATTAAACAATATATTATATAGCCAAGCACAAAAGCTATTAAAAGATATTTGTGTTAATACTGAAAAAATACTTTTTAAAAAGTTAGAACAAACGACTAAAACGTCAAATATATTATCTAATCATGTGAGTATACAAATGGATAATAAATATAGCAATAGTAACAGTGGTTTTATAGATAGTACAATATATATTTCAGGAATACCATATACTGATTATGAGTATTATGAAAAATATGTAGATGGATATGAGCTTTTGATAAATAAAAATAATTATATGCATATAACAGCAGATAATAAAGTATTAAATACTTCTTTAAATAATAAAGAATACCTTGATATATTTACAAATGAGTTGGAAAATTTTATATTTACTTCTTATGAAAATGAAAAAATCGAATCTGTGAAACAAGTTAATGGACTATATATAATAGATACAATTGCTAGTATGGAGCATCCAGAGTTTGATGGATTGAAGGAAATGTTTAATGTATCTGATAATATGATATATGCAAATAAGTATTATATAGATTATAATACTTTTGAAGTTCTAGCTATATATGACTCATTTATAAATGAAAATGGTAGTATAGATATTGGTAGTATAAATATAAAGTATGATGTAGAATATGATTTTAGTGATAAAATGACACATGCTATACAAAATAATTTAAAATAGATACTTGATTTTTTCTAAAAAACAATGTATAGTAATATTACAAATTTTTTGAAAGGAAAGTGATTGATAAAATGAAACAATATACATATATTATGGTTAAACCTGACGGTGTAGAAGCGGGACTAGTAAGGGAAATTGAAAAAAGAATTAAAAATGCAGGACTTGAAATTGTTGAGTTTGATGTACAAAAATTAAATGGAGAAATATTAGACGAACATTATGCACATGTTAAAGATAGAGATTTTTATCCAGAAATGAAAGCATTTATGTTGTCAAACTTTGTTGTACCAATGATAGTATACGGAGAAAATGCAGTAGCTAAAATGAGAGAATTAATGGGGCCAACTAATAGTAACGAGGCACCAGCAGGAACTATTAGAGGAGATTATGGAGATAAAGAAATAATAAACAGAAATGTAATTCATGGAGCAGATTCTCCTGAAAATGCAATTATAGAAATTGAAAGATTCTTTAAAATTAAGTTAGAACAACCTAAATAATGTGAACTACTTAAAAACTTTCTCATAAAATATAGTATATACTTATGAGGAGGTTTTTTTATGAGCTTAGAAAATATAAATATAGGAATAGGTATTACAGGCTCATTTTGTACTTTTGCTCAAATGGTTCAAACAATTGAGATGTTAAAAGAACAAAAGGCTAATTTAATACCTATTATGTCATATAATGCATATAATAACGATACTAGATTTGGCGAAGCCAAAATGTATATAGATAAGGTGGAGCAAATTTGTGGGAAGAAGATTTTAAATAGTATTACAGATGTGGAGCCAATAGGACCACAGAACTTATTAGATATTTTACTTATACTACCATGTACAGGTAATACAGCTGCTAAACTTGCAAATTCAATATCAGATACACCTGTTACATGTGCTGCAAAGTCTCAACTTAGAAATCAAAAGCCAGTATTGCTAGCAGTATCAACAAATGACGGACTATCAGGAAATGCAAAAAATATAGGTGCGTTATTAAATATGAAGAATATATATTTTGTACCTTTTGCACAAGATAATCCAAAAGCAAAGCCTAATTCTATTGCGTATGATAGCCAAAAGGTATTAGATGCGATTTTATCAACTCTAGAAGGAAAACAATTGCAACCGATTATATGTGAAAATAAATAAAGATTAAAGCGCTATTTTAAGTAGCGTTTTTTTAATAAAAGTTGACATAAACTTGATAAGATGGTATAATATATAAGCATACATATATTTGTAGTGCCCTTATAAGATTTTAGAGGGAAATAAATGAAAAGAAAGAATTACGATATCAAAGATGTTATTTTTGCATTTGGTCATCTTTTGCGTGTAAGAAGAATTTCAAATGCACGAAATGACTATGTCTATGAAGATGTAAGCAATGATGTTAAAAACAAATTTGCTATGCTTATAGGAAGTAGCATTGTATCAGCATTTAGGACAGGTAAAGAAGTGAATTTTGTATATGATGAAAAAGTTTCAAATGAACTAAGAGATGTAATATCTAATTTGCCTAAATTACCAGAAGGAGAAGAATATTGTTTTAAGGAACAGACCTTTTTACGTTCTTTTACTACTAAAGTTGATAAAGACTATTTTGCAAGTACGAAATTTAAGTTTTCGAGTAATATTGTTAAAATGCTTGAAAAACAATAGGATAGAATAATGTATTAAGTTATTCTATTTTTTCTGTATGACGGGCATGTCATAAATCTAGGGTGGAAGTCCCAAGAGGCGTATTTGTCGCGAACTCGATAGCGACTTGCAAAGCGTAAACTAGTAATGGAGCGTGAAAAGAAGCAATAGCGAA
>CALYAQ010000112.1 GCA_944393615.1 uncultured Clostridia bacterium | reverse complement strand
TAAACTAGATTCACCACATATTCAATTACTGGCGCTAATACGCTTCCAAAACTATTTTTTAAATAATCTATGTTCGCTTGTAACTGTTGTGCTCCTGCGTTTTGACTACTTAACCAAGCGTTTGCGGATCCACTTAATGCAGAATATATTGTTTGCAATGAAAAAAGAGCTCCTGCATATCGTAAAATATGTGTAAGCCCTTGTTCAAATCCTGTTCCCATTTGTTTTATTTTAGTTACAACTTTTCCAGTTATCTTAAGTATTTGATTACATCCACTTTTTACTTTGTCTGAAATAGTGGCTACTGATTGAAATGCACTTCCTGTACTTGATGTATTCTTTTTTATCCCATTAATTGCTGTTTTTATCCTATTTACAATATTACCCCACGTACTTTGTTTTGCAGTCGCTACTTGTATTTGATTAGCTATCTGATTATATTCTTGCTTAGTCTCATTTAATTTTCCATTTAAACTCTGTATTTGTTGCTCTAGCTTGGTTGCCTCTTTTGATAAATTTTGATATTGTTTATTTCCTGCTAAGTCATTATTTACTGCAGGCTCAATAGCTGAATTTCCTAATTCTACACCTTCTGGTGTGTATGCTTTCCAAGTATTAGATTGTATATTATCCATTTCAGCATATACTTGTCGTAATTTTTCTTTTACTTGCTCTAGTTCTCCTTGATATTTTTGCACACTAGCTCCTGCTCTATCAAATTGACTTTGCAGTTGCTTGTCTACACCTGTGTTTTTTACTTCGTTTACCTTTTTCTTTACTTGTTGTACTGCTTGTTGAACTTTATTAGTCATTCCTTTAGTATCTACATTATTTAAACCTTCTTCTACTTGTTTTATTGTTTTCTTTAATTGAGGCACTATTTTCTTAAATTCTGTTAAAGCTTGCTCAACACTAGCTTGCACAACAATATCTAACTCCTCTACAGTAATCTTACTCACCTCTTTTCGGGCATAATAAAAACACCAGCAAATTGCTGATGCTAAATATTTTTTCATATTTAATTTTAAAATGCACCTACTAAAAGTAGATGCATCTATTTTTATTGCAACTTTATTTTTAATTCTTGAGAACTCCAAACATTATCATTATAAATCAATACCAAACCTGTATCTCCAATTGTTTCCTCGAATACTAAAGTTCCTTCAACTGTCCCTCCTGGTATTAATTCTCCACTATTTAATGCAGTATCTTGATCTATTGTAGTAAATGTTGTGCTTTCTTGTTGTCCTTGTGAATTTTGCATCTTAAAGTAAAATGGATTATAGCTTAAGTTATCTTTCCCTTTATTAGTTATTTTAACATGAACTATAACATATTCTTTACCAGATGCAGGCTTATCAAATTGCCCTCCCTGTGAACGTTCAACCTTTGTAACAGTAATAGCTCCATCTCCTAAAATTGCTTCTTCTCCCTGATTGTATTCTGTTTTTTGTTGCTCTGCTGAAGTTGTACTTGTTGATGTTGGGCTTGTATTTCCACCTTGTGTTCCACCAACAATAGCAATTATAATTATTACTATTATTAACCAGAACCACCATTTCTTATAAATTGGCTTTTTTTCTTTTTCTTCATGTCTTGACATATTGCAATCCTCCTTTTATTAATTTTATAATAAGAGTATATTACAATATTTTACAATTTGCAACATTTATTTTAATTTTCTTAATCTTGCTATTTGTTCTTGTGGAGATTGATATTTTATTTTAGGCTCTTCTTTAAATAATTTAGAGAACATTTTTCTTAATGGAATTACTTTAGGTCTTTTTGTCATACTTTCTGCTTTTATTAATTTATCTGTTACAGCTTCTTGTAATTGTATTTGCATTTTAAATTCATCTACTATTTTAAACATATTTGTTTGTAAAAATAAATTTATTTGCCTATACTCACAATTCCAAAATTCATCTGGTTTCATATTAAAATAATATGCTAGTGGCTCTAATGAATATATAAGTTCTTTTAAAGATTGAGCTATTTTTATATTATATGTTATATCTTCTAAGCTCTGTAACCTTGAAATTCTTGCTCTGCTACTTTGGCTATTGCCTTTTCTGCTGAGCTCTTTATAACTTCGTTCATATTCATTGATGATAAAGGACTTGACATCTTGTCTTTTAGTTGTTCCTTTGTCATCTTGCTGTTGAAAAAACCTTCTTTGTTAATGTCCTCTGCAATTTCTTCAAATATTTCTTTGTATGTTTTCTTGTTTTCGGCCATATAATCATCTATAAAATCATACACGTCTGTACTATTTTTAAATGCATTGGTCTTATCTTCGTTTTCTGCTAATATAAATATTATTTTACTTAAAGCCTCTAAATCAAATTCATTCATTGCTTTAAAATATACATCTTCAAAATTCTTTCCTTTTAACTGTTTAGCAATATCTGCTATTTTTCTTGTTCTTAGTACTAAGTTGATTTTTTTATTTTTTGTTTCTAATATCATTTTTATATCTTCCTTTCTCCTCTTTGCAAAAAGGAGAATGCCTATAAAGACATTCTCAAAATATTATTAACCAGCTTCTGGTAAACCTTTTGTTTCATTTACTTCTGTTGATTTATATAATGTTATTGTTTCTTGCAACATCTCATCAACAGATAATGCTGCCATTCCTAACCTAACTTTAGCTTGGAAATTAAAGCAAATTGGTTTTTGTGGTGTAGTTGCTGTCTCTTCTGGTAATAATATAAACCAATAATAATCTTTTGTTTTATCTAAAGCTTTTAATGTGTCATGTTGTGCTTCTGTAAATAATATTGGTATAGCTATAGCATCTGCACTTCTTCTTCCTGGTACTTGTCCAGTGTAATCTGTATCTAACGCACTAAATTCTATGCCTTCTGGTGCTGGATCAAATTCTGGAATTTCTTGTACCCAAGCCACTTGTGTTTTTTCTCCTGTTAACTCTGTTGAATAATATAATTTACTTAACATTGTTGAATATGGTGTTCCTCTTTCCATTCTATTTCCTCCTATCTTATATAACTAAAAGA
>CALYAQ010000111.1 GCA_944393615.1 uncultured Clostridia bacterium | reverse complement strand
TAGAGGGCTGGTATAACAGAAAAAGGATACATTCAGCGATAGGTTATCAGATACCTTATGAAGTGGAAAAAATGTCAGCATAAAAATTACACGGTTTTGTGTCCAAAAACTTGACATAGATTCAAATATTATATTAAGTTTAATGTGTATAAATTATGGAAAGAATTAAATGAAATAAAAGAGGGAGTTAGATATAATACATATTATATTGAAAAACTTCGTTCGACTCTTTTGTTACTGATAAATGAAGACAAATGTGATGAATTAATAAAGATAATATTGAATTCCCAATTAATAGTTGAAGATGAATCCTTTCTTATTAAGAGACTAGGTACAAACTATTGCATATATATTTAAAATAAATGTTTCCCCGAACTATTATATAATATAAGTGATATTTGTATTAATTTTGTTTTCAGACTTTTTTGTATCATACAGAGTGTAGTGAATTTCAACTAATGATAAAGTTATAATTTATTAGTAGATTACTACACTCTATCTTTATATATATTAAAGATATTTATAAAAAGGAGGGATATATTGAAAAAATATGCAATTTCTATAATTATGTTTGTAATTATAATGTATAACCATTCTTATGCATTAAGTAATAATTTTAAAGAGATAATAAGCGTAATGGGCATAGAAAAATATAATAATCAGGGGTATGAGATAAATGAATATATATATTATACATATAATCAAATTGTTTATGGTTCTCCTGAAGATGCAATAAATGAACCAACACAAAGGTGGAAGAATGTATCTACAGGAAAATGGATACATAATGGGCAAAAAGGAGAATATAGACTATTAGGGTATAACAATATAGGAAAAGTTGTAAATAATCATGATTTTCCAATGGATATAATACCTTCTACAGAGCCTACTCAATGGAGATATGTTACATTGCCGGATGCTTTAGAGTCGTGGAACGATATTAGTAGATATAAGTTTGTTGAACAAAGAGAATATATGAAAAATGTTAATTTAATGAGAAACAATGTAACGTATAATATTAATGCAAATACTATTGGTTTAGATAAAGCTAGACTAGACAATTGTTCTACATGGAAAACAAAAGGTTTGATATATACGAATAGGGAAGATGCATATAAAAAGAAGTGGGAAGCTACGTTTGTTGCGCCTGAAATTGGGCATAACATTTCTTTTACAAATTCTGTCTCGACCGCAAGTAAAGATTATGCTATTCATAAATATGTTACTAGTGTAGATATTGAAGTTAATTATATGGCTAAAGTAGAGGTTAATGATGAGATATCATATATTAAGCCTGAGCATGTTAAAAAGTTAGAAACATCTATATATATAAATGGCTATTTACTAGGAACAATCACAACATCTAAGAAATTATCACATAAAGGAACTAAAACTTTTACAATATATCATGAGGACCTATTACCAGGGAATAATGAGGCAACAATAGATATACGTTCCAAATTATATACAGAATTTACAACAGATGGTCCACTATATGCTAGCAATAGTAATACTGTTAATATATATGTTGACAGATACCTACCAGCAAATTTTGTAGACAGAGAAGTGCTTAATGAAGAAGAATATACAGAGCCTGAATTCGAAATGCCAGAAGATAATTCAGATGTAGAATTAGATAATATTAGTAGTGCCAATGTCGAAGTTATTAAAAAGGTAAAGAAAAATAACCAGTATTATGCACAAGAATTAAATGTTGCAAAAACTTCTAATGGTTTTATTAGTGCTGGCAATATGATAGGAATAAAGGTAAAAACCAACCCTAATGTTTTTTTAGTAAAGATGACTTTACAAGGCGATGAAAGTATAAAAAAATTTGATAATAAAACAAAACAATTTGAATGGGATGAGCCGAGAAGAATAGGACAAAATACAACGTATAGTAGTTTAGAAGAATATATAGAGTTATATAATAGTAGTGAATATACATTGCAATATTTGGAAAACGGAATATATATGATTGAATATTTAATACCGTATGAAACAAAGCAAACATTGCATTCGTGGAATACTATTAGAAATATGACAGGGCAATCATTAAATATAGATAAGAGATTATTATTGTCTAGAATTAGCGAGCCATATAAATTGAAATTTGAAATATATGAACAATTTGAAGAAGAAACAGAAAATGGTACTAATATATATACAAACGTAACGACCCAGTATTATTATTTAGATGTTTTTGAATGTTGGACTAGCCTATATAATAGGGATATAACACCATATATATTAAATAATAATAAAAATGAGGTAGAATATGATGTGTGGAAGTATAACTAATAGGCGTGGAGGAGTATCTATATTTATTATTTCAATTACGACTATGCTTGTAATTATGATAATACTATTATTTGCAGTATGTGTTTTGAATATAAATACATATTCAATAGTATATAACTATAAAATAGATTTATATAATTTAAACAGAAATGCAATTATGAGTGTTAACAAGGTGGAAGGGAAATATGGAATATATAAATATGATAAAGAAAAATACTTATATAATTTTAAAAAGTTATTACAAAAGAGTTATGGTTTAAATGATGAACTAAAAAATGGCAATAGATTTATAAAGGAAATAAAAATATTAGAATATGATGTGTTATATAAATCACAAATAGATAGTGTTAGTAACAAATTAGTAGAAAATGATATTGTTCATGTAGTAACTAGTATAGAATATAACCCTATAATTTTTAAGAGCTTATTTCCTAATAATTGTGTATTTACGTTACATAACGATATTAGCATAAGAATGTATGAATAAAATTAATAAATAGTAAAAATATATTATGGGAATTTTAATGAAAGGAGAAAAAATCTAGTTGAGTATATAAAACTGATACTAGATTATATGTAAGTAAATGAAAAAAGCAAATTCGATTATAACTGTACCCATATTACTTGTTTTTTCTATAATAGTTATATCTAGCATAAGTGTATTATTAATCAATATTTTAAAACCATATATAATGTATGAAAAGTTATTATCAACTACACTTAGATATATGTTCGTTTTAGAGGAATATGGTTATTTGACCAATAGTGATAAAGAAATGTTAATACAAGAATTAGTTAATCAAGGTTTTCGTAAAGAAAATATATCAATAGATGCAACACAGACTTTACAGGCTTATGGCGATACAGTGTATTTATCGGTAAATTATTATTATACCTTGGATATACCTGTAGTTAGTAATAATTCTTTAATAATCAGTACAGAGGAACGTATTACACCTATGAATGTGACAAAATATGGTATATCAAAAAGATAAATACATAATTATTGAAAACTAAAAATAATTAAGTAACATACAGAAAATAGCCACTTCGTTTAATATGAAGTGACTATTTTTCTAAAGATATAACTGTTGATAAACAATCTTTTGAAGCTATATTTAGTTCAATAGTGTCAAGTGGAATGTTGTTACATAAAAGAGTAGACTCTACAGATTTTAATGCCATATCTGGAGTATTGTTTTCGTTGCTTAAATGTCCTAGCATAAAGTGAGTGGTATTTTTAGGTATTAACTGTGTAATTATATCCGAACATTGCGTGTTCGATAAATGACCTGTATTACTAGAAATTCTTCTTTTAATATAATATGGATACCTACAAGTATTTAACATTTCTGTTTCATAGTTTGATTCAATAAAAGCGAAATCGTTGTTTGATAAAGCTTCTACTACGTTATCAGTAACTAATCCCATATCAGTTGCTATAGACATTTTTTTATTACCTTTGGAAATTGTATATCCACAAGGCTGTACTGCGTCATGTGGTATTTCAAATGGAGTAATTGTTAAATCTTCTATTTCAAAAGAAGTATTTATTGATGTATATTTAACATTTAAGTTATCAATTTGGTAAATGTTTTTTAAAGCGATATAAGTTGGTTCATTAATGTATACTGGAATATGATTGTGTTTCTTACAAATACTATTTAAGCTTTTACAATGATCTGAATGTTCATGTGTTATTAATATTGCTGTAACATTATCTAATGTAAGAGATAACTTATCTAGTTCATTTTTGATTTTTTTTAGACTTACCCCAATATCCACTAAAATAACTGCTTTATCAGATTGCACTAGTAGACAATTACCAGCACTACTACTACTAAGACTATAAAAATTGAACATGTGCCCCTCCGTTAGTTAGTCATATTTTTCTCTTTTAATTTTAGCGCCTAAACCTCTAAATTTTTCCTCAATATTTTCATAACCTCTGTCAATATGGTCAATATTAAATATTTCAGTAATGCCATTAGCGGATATTCCAGCTATAATAAGGGCAACACCTGCTCTTAAATCTGTTGCATATACAGGTGCTCCTTTTAAATTGGTAACATTATTTATAGTTGCAGATTGGTCATTAACTGTAATATTAGCATTCATTTTCTTTAGCTCATTTGTATATTGGAATCTTGATGACCAAATGTTTTCAGTAATAACACTTTTTCCATTAGCAAAACATAATGCAACTGCTGTCTGTGGTTGCATATCTGTTGGAAATCCTGGATATGGTAAGGTCTTTATATGTACAGGATTTAATTTATCTACATATTTTACACGTATTTCATCAAAATTATCAGTGATTTCAGCACCCATTTCTTCTAGTTTAGATATAATTGGAGATAAATGGGTTGTAATACAATTTTTAATAAGTATATTACCTTTTGTAGCCATAGCAGCCATCATGAAAGTGCCGGCCTCGATTTGGTCTGGAATTACAGAATATGATTTATTACCTAATAAATGTTCTACACCATTTATTTTTATTACATCTGTACCTGCACCTGTAATATCAGCTCCCATTGTGTTAAGAAAGTTTGCTACATCAACAATATGTGGCTCTTTAGCAGCATTTTCAATAGTAGTAATTCCTTTAGCTAAAACAGATGCTAACATAATATTTATAGTTGCACCAACGCTAACTACATCTAAATATATTGTAGTGCCTGATAAGTTTTCAGCATTTACATTAATAGTAGTATCTGAGCAATCTACTTTAGCTCCTAATGCTTCAAACCCTTTTATATGTTGGTCTATTGCTCTAGGGCCTAAATCGCATCCACCAGGTAGACTAGAATTGCTTTTTTGGAAACGCCCTAAAAGAGCTCCTAAAAAATAGTAAGAAGCTCTAAATTTCCTAGCAATATCCATAGGAACTGTTGTAGAAGTGATGTTTGTAGTGTCAATTTTAACTGTGTGTTCATCAATATATGTGATTTTAGCGCCTAGACTTTCTAATATTTCATAACAAAGCTTTACATCACTAATATTTGGTAAATTCTCAATAGTACACTCACCATTTATTAATATTGTTGCAGGTAAAATTGCTACTGCAGCATTTTTCATTCCGCTTATATTAACTTGTCCAATAAGAGGTGTTCCCCCTTCAATTATAAGTTTATCCATAGTTATATGCCTCCATATTGATTTTGTCGTTTTTAACTTTAAATAATATATCATATTTTATCGATTTTGTCTATATTATTTAGAATTTTGTCCGAAAAAGAGCAGATTTTATATCTTCAACATATTCCACTATTTTAAATTTATAATTAATATTACTAGTAACTATGTTATATGATTCTACGGATAAAGCGTTTTCTAATAATTCTTTTGATTCTTCACTAGTTCCATAATCTGTTATGCATAAATTAGGGTATAATACACACCACCAATTTTGTCCTAAACTTTGTCCTAATTCTATTTTTAAACAATTATATGTTCCAGTTGGTAGAGAAAAATAGTCATATTTTTTTGTTGGAAAATGAGCTTTACATATCTTTGATGTAAAACTAATACTAGTACCATTTTCATCTAAAGTTTTTTGCACAATATTATTTATTTCATCTAAATGCTTGTTATAGTATTGTATACATTCTTCTATATTTGAAAAATATAGATTTTTTTGTGCGAAATGCTTTAATATATTATCTCGAATTTTTAATTTTAATTCTTGATCTTCTTTTGAATCACTATTTGCAATTATATGTATTCTAAAAATATTACTAGACAAATCTGTTGAAATTTTTTCAGCATAGGAAAAAATTGAACCGCAAATAGAAAAAACAAAACATATTGTTGCACATAAGATTTTTTTCATATTATCACTCCTTGTATAGGTTAATTATTAACCGTTTTGCAAGAATAATACAGAAATGTTACAAAAATATTACCAAAATATTACAAATGTGTTGACAAAAACAAAAATATTATGGTATAATTTTCCATGTAATAGAAACAAGGGGGAAATATGGATAGAATATGTAATTTGTATATTGATAAAACGCATTTATCAGTAACTCTTTTTGAGTACATCAAAAAGGAATTTGTGAAAGGTACAAAAGTTATAGTTGTATCTCAAGATGACATAAGAAAAGATATTAAAAGCATAAAAAAGAGATTTAAAGAAAAAAGAATATGTTCTAAAATAAACTACTTAAATGAAATAGATGAAAAAGCACTAAATAAAATGAGTAATGTTTCAGTAATTATACAA
Source organism: uncultured Clostridia bacterium (assembly GCA_944393615.1). Taxonomy (GTDB): domain Bacteria; phylum Bacillota; class Clostridia; order TANB77; family SIG350; genus CALYAQ01. The sequence goes on along the minus strand of CALYAQ010000111.1, from coordinate 6,019 downwards.
GGCGATGCGGAATTTGTCACAAAAACAGAAAGATTGTTAGGCGAAATGTTTTCAAATGAAAATATAAAGGTAAACATCGTGAGCTGTTATAATATTACACAAAATATAAATGTACCAAACGTAGTAGAAAAATATGATAAAATATTAAGTACAAATGGAGTAGAAGAATTAAAAAATGTTAAAGAAGAAAAAATTGAAAAAGGTTAAACATTGTTATACAAAAAATAGCAAAGGAATTTATGGGTCCTTTGCTATTTTCTATATCAAATATTTACTTAAATTTGTTATTGTTCCAGCACCAATTGTTAATACAATATCATTATCATTAGTATTATTTTCAATGTACTTTTGTATATCTTCAAAATTTGAAATATATATTGCTTTGTTAGGATGTTTTTTGTTAATTTCATCTACTAAAATTTTTGAAGATATAGTACCGTCGTCTATTTCTCTTGCAGCATATATATCGGTAATAATTGCAATATCACAATTAGTAAAACAATCAATAAAACTATTTAATAGTGTTTTCGTTCTAGAATATGTGTGTGGTTGAAATACAGCAACTATTTTATCATGTTTTTGTTTAGAACTTGCATTTAAAAGTGCTTTGATTTCAGTAGGATGATGTGCATAATCATCGTAAATTTTAGCACCAGTTTTTGTCTTACCCTTATATTCAAACCTTCTTTGTGAGCCTTTAAAACTATATAACCCTTTTTTTATAGTCTCAAAATCTATATTGTGAGCTATACATGTTGCTATGCAAGCACATGCATTAGATACATTATGCAATCCAATAACATTTAGATTAATATTTTCAATTATATTATGTTTGTATTTAACATCAAATGTGGCACACCCATTTTCGTTAAATTTAATGTTAAATCCATATATATCGGCATCTTCATTTTCTATACTATATGTAAGTATATTTATATCATTTCTAATATCTTGTGATAGCTTTCTGCATTGAGCATTATCAATGTTAATTATTAAGTTGCCGTTTGTGGGTAAAATATTGACAAATTTGTCAAATGAACTAGTTATATCATTAATATCTTTGAAAAAGTCTAAATGATCTTCTTCAATATTAAGTATTATTTCTGTTTGAGGATAAAAGTGCAAGAAACTATTTACATATTCGCAAGCTTCAATTACAAAATATTCAGAGTTCCCCACTTTATAGTTTCCATTTATTTGTGGAACTACAGATCCCACTTGTATTGAAGGGTCAAGGTTTGCTTCTAAAAAGCATAAGCTAATCATTGAGGTGGTTGTAGTTTTACCATGTGTACCGGAAATTGCAATAGTCTTTGGGTATAGTTTAGTAAGTTTTCCTAAAAATTCGGCTCTTTCCATTATATCTATACCAAGTTCTCTAGCTCTAATCAATTCGGGGTTGTTGTCTGGAATTGCAGCTGTATATACTATTAAATCTTGGTCTGTAATATTTTTGCCATCATGTCCAATGAATATTTTGGCTCCTTTATCTACTAGTTGTTGTATAATATCGGAATTAGTTCTATCAGAACCAGTAATTTGGTATCCCCATTTTAATAATATATGTGCAATACCGCTCATACTAATACCGCCAATTCCTATCATGTGTATTTTTTTATAATCTATATTTTCTTTCACTTATTATCACTCCTAACTATATATATTATATACATTTATTAATTTTTTAACAATACTTGTGAAAGAAAAAAGAAAAAATAACAAAATAAATTGTTATTTTTACTTAAGTTAATTTATTAATAAGTGAGTTACTTCATCGGGATAAATGTGCATGCAATCATCCCATGGTTTGAAATGCATTGAAACGTATGAGCTAGAACGATTTTTGTGTTTAGAGACAGTATAGTTTATAAATCTAGGTTCTTGTACAGATTGCTTACAGTCAAAATATACGTTGATTTGATAACCTTCATTAATAAGTTGTGCAGCAACTTCAAGAAGAATGTGCCGTTGAGGGTATTCTAATCCTAAATTATTGATTAATTGATGATACTGCCCTTGAATTTCTCTACTTTTTTGAATAATAGAAGTGGCGCGTTCGATGTGACCGTCTAAATAGACTAGTGCATAGGGCTTTTCTTCAGTACCTAATGCATCAAGTGCATCTACCAATTTATTTCGGTTTTGAAAACCAGAACAAATTTTAGAAGCTCGTCTATAAAGGGGAGCAATTTCATGCCATGGGCGACTAGGTAAATGTGCTTCGGACAACATTTGTTAACCTCTGTTAATGAGTTATACTTTAATTATTTAAAGTATACTAGTAAATTACGTTTACATCTTAATTATATTATATATAAAAACAAAATTCAATATATTATGACATTTTTTCTTTTCTTTTATGAGTAAATATTAAGCTGGTTATAGCAAAAGTTTTTAAAAAAAATTACATTTTTTAAAAGGAAAAATTAACTAAATGTCGAATATATAAATATTAGTGTGGTTTTACGCTAAAATTTGTACATAATATGGAAGGACGGTGCACGTGATGGAAATTACAAACGTGAAAATATGGAAATCTACATTACCAAGTAGAAAAAAGGCAAGAGTCGAAATTACAATTGATGATTGTTTTGTTGTTCATGACATTAGACTTATGCAAAAAGATGAAGGCGACTATTATATAGCAATGCCAAGTAGAAAAAATCTAAAAACAGGCAAATTTGATGATATTGCACATCCAATAAATGCAGAAACAAGAAAAATGATTCAAGATGTAATATTAGAAAAATATAATTCAATGGAAGATACTGTTGAAGAGCCAGCAACAACAGAAGAATAAAAAGAATAAGAAGGTTACTAAATTTTAAAATTAGTACCTTCTTTTTCGTATTTCTTGATTTACATATTATTTAATGAATAACGTATACATGATATAACAAGATTGTTCATACTAACCATGTTTTCTTGTGCTAATTGTGCAATTTCTTCATACATATCTTCTGGAACACGAAGACCGATTCTAACATTTGATTTTTTTACTTTTTCTAACTTGAACTTTTCCTGTTTCATTATTACCCCTCCTTGATATTTTGGTTAATAATATTTTATACGTTTTGTTATGATTAGTTATAGTGTTAAAATATAACGTTAAAAAATGTCAACAAAATGTCTATTTTGTTAATTATATATAACGTTTTTTCACTTATATATTGAAAAAATGTTACGTTCATGTTAAAGTTAAAATTAGGTGATAATGGTGTTTAACATTTCAGAGGAATTAAAAAAGTTACCTGATAAACCAGGTGTATATCTAATGAAAAACAACGAAGATATAATATATGTGGGAAAAGCTAGAGTTTTAAAAAATAGGGTAAAGCAATATTTCCAAAAAACTAATAAAAGTGCTAGAATAGAAAAAATGGTAAGCCTTATTACGAGTTTTGAATATATAGTTACAGATTCTGAGGTTGAAGCTCTTATGTTAGAGTGCAACTTAATAAAATTGCATAGTCCTAAATTTAATGTAATGTTAAAAGACGATAAAACGTATCCATACATTAAAATAACTAATGAAGAATATCCGATAATATATATGACTAGAAAACTTTTAAATGACGGTGGAAAATATTTTGGACCATATACTGATGTTTTTAAAGTTAAGTCTGCTATTGAATATATAAAAAAGATGTATCCAATTAGGCAATGCAGAAAAAGCAGTAATAGATTAAAAAGTGTTTCAAGACCATGTATTAATTATCAAATGGGTAGGTGCTTAGCACCTTGTAGCGGTAATGTTTCTAGAGAAGAGTACATGAAAATGGTAAATGAGGTAGAAAATATATTAGAAGGAAATATTTCAGAACTAGTCAAGAAATTAGAAAAACAAATGGAGGAATATAGCAACAATTATGAATTTGAAAAAGCTGCACAAATACGTGACAAAATTTCAGATGTAAAATCTTTAATACAAAAACAAAAAGTGTCAAATTTTAGTGAAAATGATATAGATGTTATAGGTCTATATAGAAACGATACAGTTTGTGTACAGATTTTTTTTGTTAGAAATCATAAGCTTATTGGTAGAGAAAACTATTTTTTTAATAATGTAGAAGATTTAGAAGATAAAGAAGTAGTCTTGGAATTTATGAAACAATACTATACATCGGCAGTTGAAATACCTTCTAAAATAATGGTTAGATACGAAGTGGACGATACTGGGCTATTAGAGTTATTAAATCAAAAAAAGAATATGAAAGTACAAATACGTACTCCTAAAAAAGGCGAAAAGCTTAGATTTATAGAAATGGCAGAAAAAAATGCAAAAATATCATTGGAAAATATGTATAAAGACGTAAATAAAAATAAGCAGGCATTAGAAGAATTAGCGAATTTGTTAGAATTAAAAGATGTCCCTAAATATATAGAAAGTTACGATATTTCTAATACCTCTGGACATAATATTGTTGGTGGAATGATAGTGCTTGAAAATGGGAATTTTAAGAAAAATAGATATAGGAAATTTAAAATAAATGATATATTTGACCAAGATGACCCAAAGTGTATGGCTCAAGTTTTGGATAGGAGATTAAACAAGGGTATTAATGAAAAAAATGAGGCTTTTTTACCATTACCCAACCTTATACTTTTAGATGGTGGTATAACTCAAATAAATGCTGTAAAAGAAGTTTTGAAAAAATATAACCTTAATATATCGTTATTTGGAATGATTAAAAATGACAAACATACGACAAAAGCAATATTGAATGATAAAAATGAAGAATTACAATTGGGTAATGAAACATTAAAAAACTATGTTACAAATATACAAGACGAAATTCATAACTTTACAATACAGTATCATAGAAAAATACGAGACGGAAAAATAACAAAGTCTATATTAGATGATATACCGGGAATAGGAATTAAGAAGAAACAAGAGTTATTAAAAAAGTTTGGAAGTGTAGAGAAAGTATTAAATGCGAGTGTAGAAGAATTAACAAGAGTTAAGGGAATAACCAAAACAATAGCAGAGGATATAACTAAACAAAGGTAAATATTTTCTACTTGTGATATATTTTCTACACAATATCTTGAAAAATATTAAAAAACAGTATATAATACTAGCATAATACAAAAATTACAAATACCTACGGATAGACAGTTGAACATTTTGTAGTAGGGAAAAAACATGGAAGACAATGTTACTAAACTTCAAATTGATGTTGTTAAAGAAAAGTTTAATTCATTAATTGATAAACTTACACTAAAGGAACAGGAAAAAATACGTACTAAAAAAATGTATATAGGCATAAAGAACTACGACGGAACTATATGGGAGTTCTACATTGACAAGGAAGGTTCTATTATGCAATGCATATCTGACAGTACTATAATTGAAGAACATGACTTAAATGGAATTTTTAATGTTATAGAAACACAAGAAGCTTTCTATATAACTGCATCACAGAGAAATCAGTTAAGAGGTATTTCGTGTGTTGGTAGTATTAAAAAAGTTCCTAAAGTTAATGAAATGCTAGAAGGTTGTGTGTATACTGTTGAAGAGAATGTACCAAAAGTTACTGAGGTTAGCTTTGGCAAAGTAAAAAGTATAACCAAAATTATGGATAATATCTATATTATCTATAATGGACAGCATTTTGTTGCAGTGTCAAACGGTTATAACCTAGACAAAAACCCTGTGGTAAATTACGAACAAGAACAAGACTATGTACCAGATGCAAGTTATTGCTAAAAAATTAGGAATTTATCATGTGCCCTAAAGAGAATATACAGGAAGTAAAAAAGATTGAAGAACAGTTTAACATTGCATTTAGCAAATTAAAACCTGAAAAAATATATGTGCCAAAATCAAAGAAACTACATCTAGCAATGAATACCAGTCATGGTAATATTTATGAAATGGGTATTAATGAAGAGGGAAAAGTGAGATTTGTTAGTATTGATAATGAGGTAGTAAAAACTAAGTATTTAAAATATCGTTTTCTGTTTATAGAAACCTGTTTTTATCTATAGCTTATGACTGAGCAAACGTCTAGAT
>CALYAQ010000110.1 GCA_944393615.1 uncultured Clostridia bacterium | reverse complement strand
AAGTATTTAAGCTAAGTGAAGGTGAAACTTATTTCCTACTTACATGCCAAAGAGGAGAAGGATTATTAAAAACAGGTTCAGATACAGCAATTATACAAATACAACCTTCAGCAAAAGAATTCGAATTCGTTGAAACAAACGTAAATAAATTAGTAGCAATGAGGCAAGGAAAGAAGTAAGAGAGGTGTTAATGTGAGAATTTTTGCTAACAAAAAATTTAAACGATTTATAATAATACTAATGGTGGTGATATTGACTGTTAACGTAATTGCACCAGCGCCAATAGTACCACAAGCAGAAGCTGCAAGTGTAGGAGGAATATTAATGGCTCCGCTAACTGCTTTAGCAGGTGGACTAGCTTGGGCATTTCAACAAGTACTAAATGGTGTAATGTATGTTGCGACATCCTTATCGACAGGTGATTTACCTGAAACGCAGGACGCAGGCGATGTGTTTATAACCGATATAGTATATAATAAACTAGCTATAACCAATGCAAACATATTTGATCCGGAAAATCCAAATCCATTATTACAATCTGCAAACGATGAGAATGGTGGTATTACAGGTATAGTTAAACAGTGGTATTCCATTACTAGAATGATGGCAATTGCGGCATCTTTAGTTATATTAGTTTATGTAGCAATAAAGATAATAATAGCAAGTACTGGTAAAGATAAGGCAAAATATACTGAGTTATTAAAAGATTGGTTATTAAGCCTATTACTAATATTCACATTACACTATGTAATGGCAGCAATATTGTTTTGTAGTGATGCTATAGTTAATTTCTTTTTAACTACGGTTGAATCTACGAAAGAAGGCATTTTTAGCTATAAATCAATACAAGATCAAACTTTTGCATTTAATGATTTTAGTATAATATATGCTTTAGTGTGGATTGCACTTTTGATATATACATTTGTGTTTTTAGTTCTATACATAAAAAGGTTGATACTTATATGTTTCTTTGTAGTAATATCACCTTTAATAGTTATTTTAAGTACAATAAATAAATTAAGGGGTAAAGGTTCAGGAGTATTAGATACATGGTTAAAAGAATTTATAGCAAATGTTGTTATGCAACCGATAGATGCACTATTATTTACAATTATAGCAAGTAGTATTGTAATTTGTATAAATAGTAATCAGCCATTAATAGCATTAGCATTTGTAATTGCATTTTTCCCAATGAGATCTTGGGTAACTCAATTCTTTGATCAAGGTTCAAAGATGAACTCACAAGAGGGAGCAGCTAAATTTGCAGCAGCTGGAGCAAATATGTTTAGCTCAAAATTACAAGGTGTAGCCAATGCACCTAAAAAACCTAAATTTAACACAAGTAATGTAACAGCAGCAATTGCAGGAGCAAGAGCTTTTGGTGGCGGAGACTCAAATACTAATAATTCTAACGATCAAGATACGAATCCAAATCCACCAATAAATAGACCAATTGTAGGAAGAGGATATAATGGAGGAATGGGCTATCAAGATTTAACTAGAGAACAATTTGACACTGCAATGAATGCTATGGGAGGAAATACTGACTCAAGTGTTGTTCCTTCACCAGATTCAGGTAATGCTAATCCAATAAGTGCTCCAAGAAGCGTTCCATTGAATGCTCCGACATCTAGCCAAGGAAAAATAAAATGGGGAGATAGGCATCCAACACTTTCAAGAGGGGCTGGAATAGCAGGAAGAGCAACAAAATGGGGAGTTTCAAAAGGCGCAGGAGCTGTTATAGGAACAACTGTTGGAGGGCTTAATGCAATAGCAGGAAACGGTTTTTGGAAAAATTATACGCCAGCTAGCAATGCAACTGAAAAATTGACAGGAAGAACAATAGACTCAACTGCAAAGAAAGCAACAGAATATTACGATTCAGCTGTTGAAGGTGGTATTTCAGGTGTTGCTCAACAATTAACATCAGATATATCTTCAATAAAGGATAGTGCTGTAGATTACGTAAAGGACAGCTATATAGTGTCTGGCGAAGAGGGTATTGTAGATGATAAAGTTGCTTTAGGACAATTCTTTGCAGATGGAGAGGTGGACGATATGATACATGAGCTAATAGAAGAATGTGGCGCAGGAGATCCACTATACGAACAATATAAGGCAACAAGTAGTGTAAGTGCAAAACGTGAAATAGCACAGCAATTCTTTATGCAAAGTGCAATTAAAGATTATGGTGGAGCAGATAGATTTACAGATTTAGTAAAACGTAAGAAGAATAGCGAGGCTAAAGCTGTATTGAGTGTAATGCAAAGACATAAAGGAGCTTTAACTGGAAAAAATGCTGAAAAGAAAAAAGAGCAAGTAAGACAAAGAAGTGTAAATTATAAAAATAATAATACTACGCCATAGTATTAAGTGTAGTGTAGGTGTTCATACAAAGATTTAGGTAACTAGTTATGAGGTGAATAATGAACAAGATATTGTATAAAAAGATGGCAGAAGCTCTTGCACAAGGAAGAGACTTAAAACAGTTATTTACTAAAGAAGAGGTAAAACAGTTTGTAATAGAACAAATAAAAACAAAAATAATGTTAGCAATAGCACCATGGCTAGGTAAACTTATAGTGGTTTGCCTAGTTATAGGTGTTTTGCTTGCTATATTTTTTGTGGTTTTTGAACAATTAGCTATGATTTGGGACGGAATTACAAAAACATGGGGCCATTTATGGAGTGGTACAATGTCAAAAGTGTCTGATGAAGATGTATCTGTACTATATTATGATTTGCTACAACAAGGTGTAGATTTTGAAGAAATTGGAGCAATTGGTGAACACAATTATATTAAGCCAGGTGGAACATTAGGAACAAAGACATGGCTAGAGTCATTTATTGATAAACCTGAACTTCACAATTCTGTTGAAAATGTTTTAAATACAAATAAAGAAAGAGAAAAGTATACTTTGCAGTATTGGTTGGATAATGTAACTGATGCAGATAGGCAACCAGTAAAAGTTAATCAAACAAAATTAGATTATATAAACAATAAAGATCCTGACAAGGAATTGAGTGACAAAATTGTCATGGTTGACAAGGTTGATGAAAACGGAAAAGTTGTAAAGGAAACATTAGAAGAAGCGGCTGCTCGTAAGTTAAGTGAAGAGTTATTGTGTTTTAGAGGCAATATGACGAAAGAGGGGTATGAAGGTTATCCTCAAATAGATACTGAACAAGGGGTAGGTCTATATTTAAAAAGATATTTAATGGCTGAAAAGGAAACTTTTTCGCTACGTAATGAGTATACTTTTGTAGGAGAAGGCTTTAAAGGTGCAATAATTGTAGATAATGGTAACGAGGAAAAAACTATAAATCCGTCAGTACAAATGATAGGTGAAACTTTATGGAAATTAACTCCGTTTGGAATACCACAAGCTATAGGCGATTTGATAGGAGAAGAAACATATTCAATTGAAAAAATAGATGCTGAAAATGGTAATGGTCAAATGATGTTGTATATTAATACTCAAAGAAGTGTTGTTGATCCATTAAACTTAGATAATAGGGTTACTTTAGAAGATGATAAGATATCGTATGATATAACTCAATATGTTGAACAATTTGCAATGCCATGGCAATATCCATTTGCATTTCATCAACATACTTTATCGCCAGATGTAGGATTTGAAGTAGCATTAATGTCACATAAATATCATAATCTTTATTTGCAGGTAAGACCTGTTGAGACAGGTGTTGTAAAAGTGTTTAGTGATAGTGGTTCGCAAATAGGAACAGCAGAGCCTATAAGACAACCACAAGTAATGGTTAGAAGAATATCAACTTGGTATCAAACTATTGATTATGATTATAGCAAAGATCCTAATAACGCTTGGCATGGAGTTGCAGAAGGCAAGGCAACGAATTATAATGAAATTCAACAAGTGGATAGATTTACACCAGAATCAGATACCGTTAAAAAGACAGGTGTTTTAATCGAAACTATAACTACAATGGAACATCATAGCCATGTTAATAAAAAATGTGGACATGGTTATCCTCACAACCCAATAGAGGTTTCTAGAGAAACTGTTGTAACTTATTGGGGTGTTGATGATCCACCACCAGAATATTATTATACAACTACAACAAGAGAACACAAGTGTAACCATGGGGAAGGTAGTTATGCAGATTGTACAGAAACAACAACTGTACATCATAATTTTGAAAAACAAGTAGTTGTAGAATGTGAATATAAATATGAAGATAACCCAGTAATAACAATTAGTGATACAATAGCAAAACAAGAAGATGTAAAATTGACAGGTATAGAGGCGATGACAGCATTGCTATTACCTGATCCAGAAATAGATACAGAAACTAAAAAAGTAACTAATTATGACCAAGTGGCAAAGTATTATAGAGCAAATAAAATGAATGAAAAAGATTTACTGTTTATAAGTACGTCTGCGCAATCAATCATAAAATCATTATATGATTTATATGATGGAAATAAATATGAGTATGAACCTACTTCGTATGATGATATAGAACATGTAATAGATAGTGAAGATTCATCATTTATGATTGATAAATCTACACCACAGTACTTATCATTAGCAGATAATTATCAGCCAGTTATAGAGTTAATACAATTTTTTGCAGCTAATGGCGTTATAGATGCATCATCAATTTATGGGTTAGGTGAAGCTAATTCTTTTGCAATTATGTCTCAATGGTTTATATCTGGAGATAGTGTAAATATTACATCATCAGGTAATATTGCCACTCTTATAACTGGAAGTGGTAGAGAGGTAACAGCACCTATAACAGGAACAATATTTAAAATGGACGATAGTGGATATATCTATATAAAAACAGCAAAACAAGGAACTATCTATTTGAATAATGTACAATTAGATCCAAGTATACAAATTGGTCAAACTGTAACTAAAGGTCAAAAAATAGGTGTAACTACTGGCAATGTTTCATATTACAGAACAGATGATGCAGGCCAAGAGATTACAAACCCAGCAGAAGAATTAAAACAATTGCAAACAATACAATTTTCTGATTATGCATGGCCTATACCTGATTCTGGAAATATTACATCTAGATTTGGTGCTAGGATAGACCCTATTACAGGAAAATCATCTAGACATAATGGTGTGGATATAGGGGCTAAACAAGGTACACCAATAGTATCATATATGGCTGGAGAAATATATAAAGCGGGATATGATCCAGACGGTTATGGATATTATATTATTGTAAAACATTCTGATACTTGCTATACACTATATGGTCATATGTCTGCGTTTGCCAAAAAAAGTGGTGCAGTTGATAAAAATGAAGTTATTGGATATGTTGGCAGTACGGGTAGATCGACTGGTCCACATTTGCATTTTGAATATAGGACAGGTCCAGGTTATAATGATGCAGTTGATCCTATGAGTAAATTATCAAATTATAGTTATTATTAGATTGAGGTGGAACATGAAAGATTTCAAATATTATGTTATATTTGGTATTAGTTTAATAGCTTTTGTTTATGTTGCTGTATTTATGCCATCTATACCGTTAAAAGAAGAACATGCAGATGAACAATGGTATTCAGATGCTGAAAATCAAACTGATTTTTTTGAAAACGGAATTCAAGATTTAGATATTGTAAAGCAACGATATAACGGAAAAATAGAATTTTCTACATTAAATGTAGATTTGAACGTTTCTATAGGAATGTTAAAAAGTATATATACTAATTATTCTAATACTGTAAATGAATATGATAAAAACAAAGTAAAACTATTTGAAGAATATGGAATAGATAACTATATTGAATTTGATGCATTATATAGTTCTGTAGAGTCAATAATTAGCGATAATAAAGATGCTAAAATAAAAACAGTACAAGTTTTGAATAATAGTATTATTCAAAGCGATAATGGAATAATTTTCAATGTGGATGTAACATATACAAATGACAAAAAGCAAACTTTAATTGTTGTTTTCTATAATGAAGAACACATGTTAGAAGCAATAAATGGACCAAAAACAACATTTAAGATTTTACCAAAAGTGGAGGGATAGAATATGAATGCAAAAAGAATAATTTTAATGTTCTTTTCCATAATTTTAATAATTGCTACAATAGTAGTTGTTATTTCTAAAACTATAGTACCTATGGTAAAAAATGCAAATTACGAAAAAAATATAGAAGAGAAAAATGCTCAATTTGCTGAACAATTAAAGCAACAGGAAGAAGAAAAAAATAATCAACAACCTAATGATAATTCATCAGATGTTCCACAAAACGATGGGCAAAGAGTAGGAACATATATAGGCGAATATATTTCATTACTTAATAGCAAACAATACGAAGAAGCTTATTCGTTACTAAATACAGGCTTCAAGGAATTAAATTTTCCAACACTTGAAAGTTATATTGAATATGTAAGCGAAAAATATTCAAGACAAAAAACTGTGGAATATGTAAAATTCAAGTTGGAAGGGTTTGTATATGTTGTTGATACAGTAATAAAAGATTTGGCAATATATGAAAATCCGCAAAAATTTGATCAAGTGTTCAGATTCCAAGAAACTGAACCAGGAGTATTCAATTTATCATTTGGAATATGAGGTGAAACATGAAAAGTGCTGAATTTAGAATTAAATTAAAACAATGGGCTAAAAAAATATCTATATTTGTATTAATTATTTTGGTAATATTTATTATAGCAAAAGTTATTGGAGCATTAGTGCAAATATCATATACACCACAAGATATACCAAGACAAGATGAAATTAAAAATTTTTATGACACGCCAATATTTGGGCAAACTGAAGTGCAAGAGGATAAAAAAATAAAATGTTGTAACTTTATATCAAATTTTGTTAAATATGGTAATAGTAAAGAATATGAAAAAATATATAGCATGTTAACTGAAGAGTATAAGCAAGTAAAAATGCAAGATATTAATAAGTTAAAAGAATATATAGATAGATATTTTAATTCTCAAAAGGGGTTTTCATACCAAAATATAATTAACAATGAAGATATGTATATATATGAAGTTAAGATTTATGACGATTTAATGTTATCGGGTTCTAATTCATATACTAGTGGTAATCAAAATAAAATATATTTTGTTATAAATGATAATAATGGAGAATTGACAGTTAGTTTAGATGGCTTTATATCAAAACAAAATGTGGAACTATCTTCTCAAAATGAGTATATAAAGTTTACTGTATTGTCAAAAGAAGTATATTATGATCATGTTAAGTTTAATTTACAAATAGAAAATTTAACCGATAATAGAATATTAACTGTTTATAATGAGGATATTAATTATTTATTATATAATAAGGAAAGCGAAAAAATAACCCAATATTCATATAAGTCAAATACAGTTACTATAGCAGCTAACAAAATAATGCCTAAATCTAGTGAGCAAATTAGTATGTCATATAATAGATATATTGGGGCTTCGGTTTTGTTAGATTATAGATTAAATATAGATAAAATATATAGTTATGACTTATCAGATTATATGGAAGTGTTATATGACAATCCTAATATAACACAAAAAGCAAAAGAAACATATTCAAACATTTATATATCATTATAAAATAAAAAGTCGAGATTTTTCTCGGCTTTTAGTTTGGAAAAGATTAAAAAATTGTTTTTAACTAATAAACGATACTAATAGTTTCTTTTATGTAATTAAAGTTTTGTGCATCTACATAAATAATTCCAGCTACTTTATCAAAAATTTCACCTTTTTCACTAATTACAACACTATAAGGCTCTTTATCTTCGTCTAAAACAATAAAGAAACTTTGCTCGTGTGAAAGGATAATAACATTATCTTTTATTACATAATCTTTAAAATCTGTGTTGAAAATGTGAGTAGAATATATGCCATTATCATTTTCATCGTTTGGCCAAAGTGGGAAACAGAATGATTCTTCTGTTATTTCGAAGATTCTGTAATAACTTTCATGGTAACCTTCCATAATGTTATATTTGTCGCTACCTTCTTTAGCCATTTTTTCTATATCATTTATAGAAAATTTAGTGTTAGTAGTATCAACAAAAGGAATGTCAATGCTATTATCATTAGACGTACCAATGCAACCTGCACCAAGTGTACATGCAATCATAATAACCATGATTGCTAAACAAAGAGATTTTTCTTCATGCAAATACAATTATAACATTATTTGGAAGAAAAATCAATTGTTTCATATATACGAAATTTGTTTAGGAAAAAATAAAATCGAGATAATATCTCGATTTTAAAAAAAGTTCATTTTGCTTTCATTGCAATAATTTCTTGCTTAATATCTTCGTATGTGGAAGAATCTACATACAATACAGCTCCAATTAAGCCTTCGCCATACTCCCAAACCCAAATTGCAGTTGAAGCTTTTGTATTATCAAGTACAACATAAGAACTCTGATAAGTTGAAACCGTAATAACGTTACCGTTTATAGAGTATTCCTTGGCACCGCGTGGCTCAATTTCTACATAATAGTTAGTTCCAGAGTTGTCAGCTGGAATATGATAATAGCTAAATTCTGTTGGAAGAATAGTAAAGCCCATTGATTTATCATAAGTTCCTTTAAACTTTTTTACAGTATCATTCGTATTAAAATTTTCTATTTCTTTAATAGAATACTTAGGTTTGTTGGTAACAACATCATTGTCTGTACTAGAAGTACCTTGATTATCATTTGTGCTGTCATTACCTACACCAATACAACCTGCACTAAACAGGCATGCAATTGCAACAATAGCAATTGCTAAACAGAAGATCAATTTCTTCATACAATACTAGTATACCATAATTTTACAATAAAAGCAATATATTTACATAAATTGTTATTGTAGAGAAAGCTATTTTTAGGTAAAATTTAGAAAAAATAAAGATACTTTATATAAGTTTCTTTATTTCTCTAATTCTTCAATATGTTTATCGACAAGATTAATAAATCTATCGAAATCATTTGGTTTTAAATATAACACATCAGGATATTGGATATAGTAGGGCTTTCCTGGGTTATCATCTATAGTTGTTATATAACAATTTTTAGAAATAGTGTTATCCTCAATTAAGAAATAGCGAATTTCTTTTTCTTTTGTTTTAGGGTCTTCTACACTAAATGCAAAAATGTTATCTGAAATCTGATACCAAGAATTATAATATAAGGCCATTTCTTCATGGTCTATATAATTACCATACTCATCAACAGTCATTAACAACATTGAGTAAACGTTGGAGGTAGTAAAGTCGTCAAAGTAGTACTTTTCTACAACGTAATGTTCAGGTTGATTATTAATAATGTTAATAACTTCGTTATACTCCTTTTCTTCTTGTGAAAGTTCATTTGTTCCACTAGTACCGATACAACCTGCACTAAACAGGCATGCAATTGCAACAATAGCAATTGCCAAACAGAAGAATAATTTCTTCATACAATAATATTATACCATAATTTTACAATAAACGCAATATATTGGTAGAAAAAAAGTCGAGATAAAGCTCGACTTTTTAACTTGATTATATAGCTCTTTCCTCCGCTTCTTTTATAAACCATTCGTAATCTTCAGGTGTTAAGTACCAAAAAGCCATATCTTTATATCCATCAAAGTTGAATATAATAGCGTAATTTAAGCTTTCCGCATCGTCTAATTTTAAGACGAAAGTATCAAAGTTAAGTGAAAGACCTTTATCAACGTTTGCCATTGATTCTTTTCTTACATCAACATAATATGTAGTATAAGAAATAGAGTTGGGAGTTTTTCGAATTACTTTTAAACTTACTTCGTTTTTATCCCAAATGATATCCGAAATTTCTATTTTTTCAATTGTATAGTTAGAAGGAGGATTATCAAGATATGATAAATATGTATCTAAATTTTCCTGCCTAATAACTGGTAATGGAGCAATTGGATCGTCTATACAGCCTGCACAAAATGTGCATGCAACCATAATAAATATGGTTGATAAACACAAAAAAGTTTTGTTCATGCTTATATATTATATCAAAATATTATATAAAAGTAAATAGAAAAATAAATTATGTAAATATATTGCGTTTGTTGTTAAATTATGGTATAATATTATTGTATGAAGAAATTAACCTTCTGTTTAGCAATTGCTATTGTTGCAATTGCATGCCTGTTTAGTGCAGGTTGTATCGGTACTAGTGAAACAAATGATTTTGGTACTTCGAGTTTAACAGAAAATCACGAAAAAGATTTTTCACAAGAGGAAAAGGAGTACAAGGAAGCACTTCGAATTCTTAATAACCCAGCAGGTTATACAATTGAAAAGTCCTACTTTGACAGTTTTACTTATTCAGAGCATAGATTAGCTTATTTGTTGAAAAAAGAAGGCGATGATATTGCTGTAAAATCACTTGGTGTTCATTATGACAGCTTGTATGAGATTTCAGATGATGTAATAGCTTGTAGCTATATTACTAAAGATATTAATGATTTGGGGTACTTCTTAATTAAGGATGACTCTATTTCAAGAAGCTATACCATTACTATTACAAAGCCTGCAGAAGGCTTGAACATGGTTGATAAATACCCATATATGGTATACTTGACTTCAAATGATTATGAACAGTTTGTCAATCTGATAAAAGAAGTAAAAGAAGCGAGAAAGTAATAAATTTAAGAACATTTTAAAAATATAAATATTTTTAAAATGTTTTTTTCGTTACCCTTCAAATTTAACACAAAACTTTTTTCAAAAAAATATTGATTTTTTTTTCATTATGTATTATTATATCAGTAGCATGATGTGATTTGCATAAATAACATAGAAATATTAAAATAATCTTAAAAAATGTAAGAAAAAAGTTGCAAAATATATTAAAATAGTATATAATAAAAATGGACAATAACGACATTGGGAGTGATAAAATGAAAAGAGTTATAGTTTTAATTGCTATATTAGTAATGATGCTTACAATTAATACATACGCATTATCTGACATTATAGGCGGGGCCGATTCTTTTATAACACAGCCTTCTGACGTTAATGAACAAGGTTTAGCAGATTTAATCAAAAGTTTAACCAATATAGGATTAGTTATTGGTACAATTGTAGCCATTGGTGCCGGTATAATAATAGGTATAAAATTTATGACAGACGGTGCTAATGGAAGAGCAGAATTAAAGCAAGCTTTAACACCATATATAACAGGTGTAGCAATATTATTTGGTGCTTATGGTATATGGGTTATAGTAATAAATGTATTTACAGGTATTTTTAGTTAAGAAGATTTATTTAAATTATATGTTAAAGGGGGTGTACATAATGAAAAGAGCGGTTAAAGTTTTAAGTTTAGTATTAGTGTTAGTAGTATGTTTTAGTGTAACAGTATTAGCTGTTGACCCTGATCAATTTTCAGGAAATACTCAAGGAGCATCAGGACTAAATAATTTAGGAAACACAATTATAGGTGTATTACAAGTAGTAGCAACAATCGTAGCAATAGCAGTATTGTTATTTGTTGGTATTAAATTCTTATTGGCATCACCTTCAGAAAAAGCAAATATAAAAGGTATGTTAATACCATATTTAATAGGTGCAATATTAATATTCGCAACAGTGCCGATATTACAAATCATCAAAGGCTTCACAGAAGGTTTAAATGGCTAAAATTTATTAAAGTAAGAGGTGTATTATGAACAAAGCATTTAGAATTTTAAGTTTAGTATTAATATTAGTAGTGTGTTTTAGTGTACCAGCATTAGCTGTTGACCCTAGTCAATTTTCAGGAAATACTCAAGGAGCATCAGGACTAAATAATTTAGGAAACACAATTATAGGTGTGTTACAAGTAGTAGCAACAATAGTAGCAATAGCAGTATTGTTATTTGTTGGTATTAAATTCTTATTAGCATCACCTTCAGAAAAAGCAAATATAAAAGGTATGTTAATACCATATTTAATAGGTGCAATATTAATATTTGCAACAGTGCCAATATTACAAATTATTAAAGGTTTTACAGAAGGTTTAAATGGCTAAAATATAATGAGGTGAACTTATGAAGAAGATGTTAATTTTATTTCTGTGTATAACATTTTGTGTAGTATTATGTGCTACATCTGTAATGGGCGCGGGTATTAATACTAGCTTATATGATCCTAATGGTGGAACTGTTGATCCAGGAATAAGTAAAATAGGTAATGCGATAATAGGAGTATTACAAGTTGTAGGTACAATTTTTGCGATAGCTATGTTACTATTTTTGGGTATTAGATTAATGTTAGCATCACCTTCAGAACGTGCTGATATAAAAAGTAGAGCAGTACCATATATAGTTGGTGCAGTAATGCTATTTTCTATAGTAAACTTGTTATCTATAGTATATAAGATTATGCAAGGAATTTAAAATTATATAAATTTTTTAATAACACATCACAGATGTGTTATTTTTTCTATATTTTTTCTGCTATATATTGTATTTATAATAAAAAATATATATAATAATATATTATGAAACAGATAATAATATCTAAAGAAGATAATGGTAAAAAACTAAATACAGTTATACTAAAACAATTTCCGGGCTTATCACTAAATAATCTTAATAAAGCATTACGTAAAAAAGATATACGTATAAACAACGTTAAAGTTAATCAAAATACAACTGTATATGAAAAAGACATAATTAGCATATATATAGCAGATGAAAATCTAATAAGAAATTCAAATGTCGATATATCAAAATACATACACTATGAGGACGATAATATTATAATTATAAATAAGTCTGAACAAATGTGTATAAGAAATGATATAGAAAACGAACTGTCATTAGAACAATTGTTGATTAGGTACGCTGAAAATAAATATATACCTATGCCATGCCATAGGTTGGATAGAAATACAAAAGGGTTGGTTGTATTTGCAAAAAATGAAGAAACGCTAAATGAGATAAAAGAATGCTTTATTAATCATTTGATAAAGAAATACTACAAATGTCTAGTTTATGGTATTTTGGATAAAAAAGAGGATATACTAATAGGATATTTATTTAAAGATGCTAAAAAGAATATTGTGAAAATATCTAATAAAAAACAACAGGGATATGTGGAAATTAGAACGAAATATACAGTTGCTAAAGAAAATACTAATAATACTAGTGTGTTAGATGTTGAATTATTAACAGGAAAAACACATCAAATAAGGGCACATTTAGCGAGTATTGGACACTATATTATTGGAGATAATAAATATGGCAATAAAGAGGTTAATAAACAGTTTAAGAAAAATACACAACAATTAGTAGCATATCGATTAGAATTTAATACTAAAACAATGAAACATTTAAGCTACTTGGATGGTATGAACTTTGAGATTAATAAAATTAGTTTTTAAAGGAGATATAAATATATGAAACAAAATAAAATATTTGAATCAAGCGTAAAAATATGGGTAAACCAATTTATATATACATTAATAGGTATAGTGTTTGCATTAATAATTTTAATTATTCTTGTAAATATGCTTAATATAAATACAGCACAATATTACGATAAATATATACAAATGGGTGTAGTTTTATTTGGCTTTATAGGGTTAATATATGGTACTAATAGGATATTTGGAGTTATAAGAGATAATAGAAGTTACTTATCGAGAAAAACAAAATATTTAGTATTGGTATACCAAGTTATAGCATTTTTAGGCTTTGGTGCTATATGCTTGGCAAACAAATTGAGTGCGATATATTTTGTGGGAGCATATTTATCAATATTTTTGCAGTTCTTACTAAATTATTACTTTACTAAATACAATAACTATAAATTTTCTAAAAAACCTAAAAAAGCAAAAAAAGTACAAAATGCTTCAGTGGTTAATATGAATAGCAATGAAGGAATGATTGATATTGAAAAATTACAATAAAAAGACTGAATTTAAAATTCAATCTTTTTTGGTTTTATGTCAGAAAGTTTAAAACCAGGATATTTACAATGAATAAACTGATTAATAGATTTTTCTACTTTATCTATCTGTTCATGTTTATTATACAAAAATATTACAATAGGTATACTACCGTCATTAATACGTTTGCCTTCACAAATAATATATCCCATTGAAACTAACTGACTAATTGTTTCTTTAGATACTCCTTCTTTAATATAGCATATTTCAGAAAGTGGTAAAATTGTTTTTTCAACTGTTAATACTTCAATAATTCTGTTTAATGTTTGCTCAAGTGTATACATTTTTAACACCTAAAATGGTTTTTAAATTCAAGAAAACATCTTGATTTTTTGTTAAATCCTTTCTTTTAGAAAATTATATCATAATATATGTTTAAAAGCAATAAATGGTGCAAGAAGAAAATAAAACTTTTTTAATTTTTTTAAAACTTTTTTGAAGTTTTTGATATCTAAATATATATAAGAAGTATAGAAAGGTAGTAATATATGAAAAACATTCGAACTAGTAAAAAAAGAAATAAGATGATACTTGGTATAATTTTGATAGTTGTAATATTGGTTATGTTTTTTTGCCAATATATTTATGGTGGAAAGCATAATGATACTGTAAAGGTAGATGATATTAGTAATAGTGATAATATTTCTAGTAAAATAGTGGAAGAAACAGACGAGAATAGCAAAAATCAAGGACAAAACAATAAAGTGGAAAATGATTATTTTTCAGATGCTGTTTTTATAGGAGATTCAAGAACACAAGGCTTGATGTTGTACACGGGTTTAAAGGATACAACTTTTTATGCAGAAGTTGGACTACAGGTTGATACAATTTTTACTAAAGAATATATAACAAAACCTAATGGAGAAAATTTAACAATTATGCAAGATTTAGCAACAAAAGACTTTAGTAAGGTATACATTATGTTGGGTGTAAATGAATTAGGCTGGGTTTATGATAGTGTATTTATATCTAAATATTCAGATATAATAGATGCAATAAGGAGTATAAATGAAGATGCAATTATTTATGTACAGTCAATTGTATATGTAACTAAAGAAAAATCAGAAAGTGATAAGATATATAATAACACTAATATAGAGAGGTTTAATTCTAAAATTATAGAAATGTGTAATAAAAAGAATGTAAAATATCTTGATATAAATAGTTGTCTAAAAGATGAGAATAATTGTTTGCCAAGTGATGCATCTGTAGATGGTGTACATTTGAATAAGACATATTGCAAAAAATGGTTAGAGTATTTAAAAGAAAATATATAATATAAGGAGAAGTTCACAAATGAAAAAAATATTTATAGTAGCGTTAGTAGTAATAGTTTTAGTTATTGTAGTGTTAAAGGTGGAAAGTTCTGGTAATAAATCAGTTGATTTTACTGTAAATGATATAGCTAGTGAGTTATTAAATACAGTTGATTTTGAAGATACTTTAGACAGTATAGATAGTGATATGATACCACTTGCTTATGATATTGATAAAAGCTATTTAATAGATTATGTAGCTTATTCAGGTACAGGGGCAACAGCAGAAGAAATATGCGTGTTTAATGTGCACAATATAGAAGAACAAATGAAAATATATGATATACTACTTGAAAGAATAGAAAAAAAGAGATATAGTTATTCAAACTATATGCCTAACGAGGTTTCAAAAATAGATAATGCAGTATTGATAGCAAAAAATAATTTTGTGGTTTTGTGCATTTCTAATGATGATTTGAAGGCTAGACAGGTAATAACAAAATATCTATAATGACTAGGAGTGGTGGTATGTTAGTAATTAACAGTAATGATCAAGTTGTTAATATACTAAAAGATTTTATTATTAGTAATGAAAAGGATATATATAGATTTGTATATAATTATGTTCAAGATTATGATAATGCGTTAGATATAATTCAAGAGGCTGTAATAAAAGGACTATTAAATGTACATAAACTAAAAGAAATACAATATTTGAAAACGTGGTTTTATAGAATACTAATTAATGAATGTTTAGGATATATTAAAAAAAATAAGAAAATTAATATTAAAGATATTGATATATTTGAACTTGATATCCCTATTAATGATAAAGGGTATAATATAGATTTATACAATGCTATTAATAAATTAAAGGTTGATATAAAAACTGTAATAATTCTTCGATTTTTTGAGGATATGAAAATTGAAGATATTGCGTATGTGACTAATTCAAATACAAATACGGTAAAAACACGATTATATAAAGGATTGGCACAGCTAAAATTAGATATTGAGGAGGAGTTTTAAATGAAAGAAATTAAAAAAGCGAAAAAGGTGTATAATATGATTAAGGTCCCGGATAAGTTATCTCAGGATGTAGAAAATACAATTGATGATTATCTGGGATATAAAACTAAAAATAGTATATGGAAGAAGGTATCGTGTATTGCAGCGTCATTTTTATTAGTATTTGTAGTTAGTATAAATACGATTGATGTATTTGCTGAAAATGTATTAAAAATTCCAGTAATAGGAAATGTGGCAAAAATATTTACTATACAGCATTATATAAAGCAAGACGATACTAAACTTGTAGAGGCTGATTACCCTATAATTGCCAATACAGGAAATACAGAACTAGAAAATAGAATTAATAAAGAAATTAATGATAAGTTAGATACTATCATTGCAGAGGCTGAGCAAAAGGCTGCTGAATATAAAGAGGCATATTATTCAACATTGGAAGAAGGCCAAGAAGATTTGTTTTCTCCAATGGAGATAAAAGTTGATTACGATATTAAATTTTCAAGTGACGAAATGTTATCATTTATAATATATAAGTGGGAATCATATTCTAGCTTCCAAGAGGAAAATATATATTATAACATTGATTTGACTACTGGTAGAAATATTACATTAGAAGATATGCTAGGAAAAAATTATATCGATTTAGCTAATAAACAGATATTAAGTCAAATAGAAGAAAGAAAAAAAGATGAGAATAACATGTATTTCGAAGATGAACTTAAGTTTAAAACTATACAGTCAAATCAAGATTTTTATATAAACGAAAATGGTAATGTTGTTATAGTATTTCAAAAATATGAAATTGCTCCTGGGTATATGGGAAAACAAGAATTTGAGATATTAAAATAGTTAATAAATTGAAAAATAGAATTGTATATTATTATGATGGAATAATTTAAGTATGATTAGAAGAATTTAAAGTGCTAAATTAGTCTAATTAGAAGAGTGCATATATTAATGAAATATAACATTTGTATATGTGCTTTTTCTATTCATAAAATTGTACAAAACATATATATTATATATATGTGGAGGTAATAAGGATGTACACAAAAAAATATGTGAATATATTTATTAAATTTTTTGTATGCTTAATATGTATAATGCTAATTATTGCTACGTGTTCAATATCGGCAACTACTAAAAAACTAAATATTTATTCTCAATCATATATTGCGTATGACAGAATTAGCAAAAAAGTTATGTTTGGTAAAAATACTGATAAAAAAGTACCAATGGCATCTACAACTAAAATAATGACAGCAATACTTACTATTGAATATGGTAAATTAAATGAATATGTTATAGCAACACAAAACGCAGAGAATGTAACAGGGTGGCAATTAAATATAAAAAAGGGAGATAAAATATTATTAAACGATTTGTTATATGCTATTATGTTATATTCTGCTAATGACGGAGCAATTGCAATTGCTGAACATATAGGTGGAAGTGTTGAAAATTTTGCTAAAATGATGAATGATAAGGCAAAACAAATTGGTGCATTAAATACTAATTTTACTTCTCCACATGGATTAGATAATGATATGCATTATTCGACACCATACGATTTAGCGGTTATAATGGATTATGCATTGGAAAATTCTATTTTTAGAGATGTTATAGCTACTCCTAGTTATGTTATAAATATTAATGGATATAATAGAAATTTGAATAATACGAATAAACTTATAAAAACATTGCAAGGATGTGTTGGTGGAAAAACAGGATATACAGGAAAAGCAGGTTATTGTTTAGTTAATAATTGTAAAAAAGGTAATATGGATGTTATAGCAGTGGTCTTGGGAGCTGGAACAACTAATCAAAGATTTGACGAAACGGCTAATATATTAGATTATGCAATAAATAATTATGAAATAATTAAGTTAAATGATTATATAAAAGATAATATAAGTATAGGTATAATTAAAAGCAAAGAAGAAAACATAAATATTATTCCTAATCAATATATATTAATGCCAATTATTAAAAGTGAAAAGGAAAATATAAAGGTGGAATATGACCTAAATTATGATGTTATAGCTCCAATAGAGCGAGGAAAAGTATTAGGGTATGCTACAATATATAATAAGGATAATCAAATGGCTCAAATTGAATATATTACTCAGGAAGATTATAAAAAGAAAACGTATATAGATTATATAAAGTATATAATAGGGAATTACGTGAATTTATTAGAAAT
>CALYAQ010000109.1 GCA_944393615.1 uncultured Clostridia bacterium | reverse complement strand
TAATTTTATATATTTTTTCTTCTATCCTTGAAAAATGACATAATGTTATGATAAAATAAAGAAGTTGAAATTACATAAGGTAAAATAAAGGAGAGTTTAATGATAGATGTACATATACATACAAATAAATCAGACGGAGAATATATGCCAACTGATGTAATTAAAATTGCTAAAAATAATGGAGTAAAAGTTTTATCGATAACAGACCATGATACTTTTGAAGCAATAAACGAAATTAAACAAAATATAGATAAGTTAGAAGTTGAATTAATACCAGGAGTTGAATTAAGTGCAAAAGATAATAATAAAGAGGTTCACATTTTAGGCTATTATTTTGACCATACAAACCAAGAACTTAAAGATTTTTGCAACAAAAGTGTAGAAAAAAGAAATAAAAGAAATGAAGAATACATAAAACAATTTAACAGTTTGGGCGTAAATATTTCATATCAAGACATATTAAAAAACACTACTTCCCGAGTTATAAGTAAGTTGCACTTTGCTAATATTTTATATAAAAAAGGATATACAACATATTTTAGGGAGGCTTTCAAAAAATATTTTAATAAAAAGGTTTTTAAAGATATAAAGGCTGATTTTCCAAGTGTAGAAAGTGCGATAAAAGTAATAAGACAAGCAGGAGGTATACCGGTATTAGCTCATCCTAAGATTTTAAACTTAAATTGTGAAGTGTTAGAAAATAAAATAAAAGAATGGGTAGGATATGGTTTAGGTGGAATAGAGTGTTATTATACAGGTCATACAAATTCTGATGTACACAAATTTTTAAATATTGCCAATAAATATAATTTAGCTATAACAGGCGGAACTGACTATCATGGACCAATTGTTTCGCCAGTAGTAAAGCTTGGTACGGGAATGAAAAATAATGTGTGTTTACACGATTATGAATTAATTATTAAAATGAAGCAAAAATGTAAAAGTTATTAAAAACGAACAAAAATATTGATTAGAGACTAAACTCTAATTTTTTTTTGTAAAAAAATACGGCAAAACTCTGTGTTTTCCTTATGAATATATGTTTGTAATTTTTTCTTAACAATATTGTAATGAAAAATTAATTGTATACAATGTTAACATAATGTATAATTAATGTATATAATACTATTCAAATGTATTTTTGTGGAGGTAGAAAAATGGAAAAAGATATTAAAAAATATAGTTTTTTAAAAATTTTTGTACCAATAATTTTAGCTATATTAGTTATACTTTTAACATGTGCATATACAAATGCACAAAATGGTTTATCAGACATTGATAACCACTGGTCTAAAAAATATGTAGAATATTTAACGACTAAAGGAGCTATAAACGGTTATCCTGACGGTACTTTTAGACCAGATAATAGCGTAACGTATGCAGAAGCAATAAAACTAATAGTTGCAACATTTAATGAAAATATTGACTATGGTTCTCAACACTGGGCTATAAACTATTTGAATTATGCAAAACAAATGCAAATAGTGCCTAATAACATGAATTTAGAAAATAAATTGGATGAGAAAATTTCAAGAAAAGAAGTAATATACATGGTATATCAATCTCTATTAAATCTTGCATATAAACCTATAACAAATAATGATAGAACAGAAATAGAATTACCATTTACAGATGTAACAATAGATATAAACAAATATGGTATAGACTATATAAAACCAATAAGCGAATGTTACTATTTAGGTATTGTGATTGGTCATGATACAGGTTTAATGTGTCCAAATGATACAATAACAAGAGCTGAAATGGCAACAATAATGTCAAGAGCATATTCTGAGGAATTAAGAATATATCCTACAAAATATGTTGAATCTTTTTTCCCAGATAATTTAGAAGAATATAGAATGGTACTAACATATATGTCAAATGATTTTTATGAGGCCGGCAGTAATAGCTTTGCGCAATATGTAGAAGGGCAAGCACCATATAATTATTTAGACCCGGTTATAAGAGATGCTACAGATGTTGCATTAAGTACTACAAGAAATAATGCTGAAATAGGGATAAATGCACTTTTAAATGTTTCATACGATATGTCAGATATAGAATGGAGTTTATGGAAAAAGAATATATTAATTTTTAGTGATGTTTCTGAAGAACAAATTAATGAATATGTTGAATATGTAAAAGATAATAGAATTAGTATAAAAGGTGGAGCTTTGATGAACCCTTGTACAATTGGAGTATTTAGAACAAATTCAACCCAAGGCTTACTAGGTATGAAGGGACAAATTAGTTATAAAATAGAGATGAACCCTGAACATAAAAAATATTTAACAATTGCAGAATATATAACAAAAACAGAAATGATAAGTAATGTTAATAACCCTAAATATGTTATTATGTATTTAAAAGAAGGAACAGATATATCAATATATTCATTATACAACTATAAATACAATATGACAGATATTATGTATATAGGAGAGTGATAACATGGAAAATATTAATATAAAATTATGTAACAAAATATTGGTATTAGTTATTCTATCCCTATTCTCTTTAGCTATTTTTGCATCTACATCATATAGTGCAACAATTAGTGTTAAACATATAATAGAAGGCGGAAATTTTATGTCCTATGGTAATGATGTTTGCACATATACATCTATTGAACAAGGTAGTAGTAATTGGAATAATACATTTGCATCATTAGCACAATCAGTTGGAAATACAGGACAATATGCTGGTAAAAAGTTACAAGCAACAAGTGCATATATGCAAGCTAATGGTAAAGCAGGTGTACAAGGCGGTGCTTCTACAATAGTAAGTGGAAATTTTGGAATAACACAAAATATTGAGCTTGCATATCAAAGCTTGAAAGGTGGAATAAATAGTGTAACACTAACAAGTGCTAGACTGATAGTAATATACTATAAAGTTATGGAACCTGAAGTTCCTGAGCAACCTATTGACCCAGATGTAGCAATAAAGGTATATGTTCACTATATGGAGACTGAAAGTGGTAGTCATAGGTATTATGATGATGTATGTGTAAAATCATATAACGATACTAGTAAACAAATAAAGCAAACAGAAGTAAAGACAGTTAGATATGGCGACACAATAAAAATTTCGATGCCTGCTAAGTTTAATGCACAAGCAAGTAATGGAAAATATTATACATATAAATATGTGAATTGTCATACTGGTAAAGGAACTGCATCTGATCATATGGGGTTAAATACTGATGGTAGAACAGCTACATCGTATGTAAGAAATATTACTCCAACAGAATATGAGGCAATACATTTAATAGTAGAATATACAAGACCAGACGATACAGAAGAAACAACTCCTGAACCAGACATAGAACCGCCATACATTGATGAGCCAGATGAACCATATATTCCACCAACACCTCCAGAACCTGGTGTACAAGACGGACAAGATAGTGAAACGAGAACAAGTTTTAAACTAGAATTTTTATCACCTTTCGCACAAGCTATTATACGTTCTGATAGTATAGGAAACGAAGAATATAACAACTTACATGTGGGTAATAAATATTTTGGTATACCAACAAGCAAAACACAATATTGCATACTGGATGTTACATTTAATATGTACAGTTTAGGATATGAAAAAGTGGAAGGAGTAAAATATTATGATGTAACAGTAACAATTCAATATACATACCCATATACCCAAACAGTAGATGGAGTTGAAATACAAAAGGTAGGAACGTATACAGTCCAAAGGGTATATCAATATGAAAGAAATTATATATATTATACAGTTACAGCTTATGATGCATACCAATTAATAAAGGCTGATGTTGTAAATAGTACATTAACAGGTAGTGGAAGAGTAACAATGTATCAAGGAGATTTGCAATTATCCAATGGAGTATATTGTCCAGGCGACCATACTGATGCATATAATGGAGGACATATGAGATTAACATTAAATGGTCAAACTATACAAAACCATATGAACGCGACATCAGAAGATATGCAAATAAAGTTAACGAGAACAGCAACAGATAAAGTAGACGCTAGATTGCAAGCAGCAAATGAGCTAGGAGTTTTTGCGGGTTCATTAGGAACAGACAGTGATATAAAGGATAAAGAGGGAACAAATGCAGAAATAACTGCTAAAAAGAATAACAATGATAGTAATACGATTTGGAAAGAGGCAAGTGATAAAACTGTTTTAACAGTAGAAAATGACGAAATATATCATGGTAAACACTATTATCAGGATGGTACAGTAGAAACAGTATATTTAATGGAGTTAGGAACAGCTAGTACTAATAATTCAAATGATATTGCACATGCAACATCACCACAAGAAACAGCGGATAAGCAAAATGTATTACACTCAATAAGAACAATGATTGATGTTCCTACAAGTGTTCAAAATAACGAATATGATTCACACATAGAAGCATATTACAAAAAAGTTGACGATAGTTTAATTAGTGCAATAAGAGCCGCTGGAGTACCTTCTCTAAATGAACCACCACCATTTTTACAAAAGGTTGAAACAACAGAACAAAATGGAAATGATAGTATTTATGTATTTGTATCTGAAGATGTAAATTCAGTAGTAGTGCATACTCCAGTATATATAAAAGAAAATGGAATTTCTAATATTGTACCAACACAAACAATATATAATAATGATACAGGTCAAACTATTATTAAAGATAAAGAAATTACCACAGTGATAAATACTAGTAGATATGTGGAAAAAGAAGATGTACAACAAATTGTATTACCTATTACATTAAGAGATTTTAAAGCTGACGGTATACTATTTGAGTCTGGAAAAGGAATTGGACTTAGAAATACAGTTAGTCAAAATTTAGGAAAAGATAATAAACCAATATTTAATTTATCAACTTGGAGAAATACTTATGGTAGTAAGGTAACTCAATCAATGCTAGATAGCCTATATAATTCTACTGATGCTGTTGTAGAAGATACAATAACATTAAAGCCAATTGGAAATGGATATTACGAATATTATTCAAATTCATTTTTCCCATTAGATGCAAAGGAATACGGTAACCAAGGTAGAAACCATAATTTCCATTTTTCAACTGAAATACATTCAATGTTTATGTATAAAGGTAATGAAGTATTTACTTTTACTGGTGACGATGATGTATGGGTATATATAGACGGTGTATTAGTAATAGACTTGGGTGGCTTAAATAGTGGAGCAACTGCAACTGTTGATGTAGAACAATTGGTTAGAAGCGGTAAATTAGATATAGAGGTTGGAGATGTGGTTAGTTTTGATTTATTCCACATGGAAAGACAAACTACAGGTTCTACATTGCATATAAAGACAAACATAAATTATATTACTAAACTTGAAGATACAGTAAAAGAAACAAAACCAATTTATGAATTAGAGCTTGATAGAGAATATGTTATAGATTTGCAAAGCGTTGGCATACATAGAGATACACAAGGTTATAGCCAAAATGGAAAGAAAAAAGATTATGGAGATTGGGGTAATTATGAAGTGTCTTTCCCATTTGATGTATATAAAGTTATAGAGAATAAAGTAACAAAAAATAAAAAATATGAAATATACAAAGCAGGTAGTTGGGTACCAGTAGAAGAGGAAGATGTAAAAGGTAAAGAAGAAAAACAATATAAATTAACATTTAAAATTCCAGTATGGGCGAATGAAGGAGATTACTATCTACAAACAGCTAATACAAATCAAGAACTATTAAACAATGTTATTGTTGTTAGAGTAAGAGCTGAAAATGCCCCAAATACAAGTAAAACAGAATTAGGTAGATATATTTCAAACTACAACAATGATTACCCAAATAAGAATAATTCTAATAATGATGATGTACTATATTCTAATGGTAGCTATGACCATAGAGCATTTGACTATATAAATTGTAAAGTGGTAGGAAAATTAGAAGATTTTAAACTAGAGTATACAGACGATGAAGGTTTTAAATATATGATGCAAAGTTCATTTTCTGGTTTAGATGCAAAACAATTACCGTTTGGTCAAAAGTCTGATAATACATTTAATAAAAACTATAACTATGGTTTGAAATTAGGATACAAAATTAAATTTACATTAGTAACTAAAGGAGAAAAAAGTAGTGAAGTACAAATAATTCCACATACATATTTTGTAACCAAAAAAGGTTCGTTTACTTCAAGGGTAAGTGGTGTAACTTATGAACAAGGAGAATTAATACCTATTGACATATATTATCAAACAGATGCAAATCGTTTTGAAAAGATGAATGAAAATAGCAAAGCAACATTAACTACAATGATAACTAAACCTGGAGAATTACCATACGTACCTGGTTATGATATTGAACTAACCAAAAGAATACATCAAGCAATTGAAAATGGAAATTTAATGAGCAAATATGTACCAAATATAACTTTAGCAACAGCAAACTTCAATACAACTAGACAAATTGGAAATGTTGGAATGATAACGTTAAATGAATATGTAAGGTTAAGAGATAATCAAGCTGAAGAATATTCAATAAATAGAGAATATGGAGTAAAAACAAAAGAGCAAATTTTACAAGATGCAGGAGGAGAATTGAATTTTGCAAAAGCAATATCTAAATGGTATGGAGAGTTTTACTTGCCTTCTACTACAAGAATTGTAGAATATGGACAATCGTTATATAATGCTCAAGGTAAAATGCAAAATATAAATGTAAAACAAGATGTTGATGGATATATAATAGTATTTTTTGAAATAAAAACAAAAGATACACAAGGCAAAGATTATTTATCATATCAATTACCAAATGAACAAATAGTTAACAAATGGTTGCAAGAAGGGTATATGTCAGAAGAAGGCTTTATAACATTGCCTAATGTTAATTCAACAAAATTGGATAAAGCAATGATAGATAATAGCAATGATATAGGTTCAGCAGTTGTAATATACGAGGCTTTTATAACTAAAGACGGAAATGTAGTAGGTAAAAACTAAATAAATATAGGTATGTGAATTATAGCATACCTATATTTTTATATAAAAGTATACATTTTTTAACACATCTTTTTTAAGATGTGTTTTTTTCTGTATGACGGGCATGTCATAAATCTAGGGTGGAAGTCCCAAGAGGCGTATTTGTCGCGAACTCGATAGCGACTTGCAAAGCGTAAACTAGTAATGGAGCGTGAAAAGAAGCAATAGCGA
>CALYAQ010000108.1 GCA_944393615.1 uncultured Clostridia bacterium | reverse complement strand
ACATCTTTTATTACCATATTTTTGTTATACTCGTTTACTGTACTATTCGTATTATCAAATATGTTATTATTCATTGTTGATAATATTATTGTTCCTGTTAATATTATCAATACAACTATTGTTATTACTAATGCTACCAAACTAATTCCTTTTTTCATTTTTTCTACCTCTTTCTTGATTTTTTAGACAACAAAAAACCAAGACAACATATTTTTATTTATGTTTTCTTGGTTATATTTTTTATTGCATGCTAAAACTAGGTTATTTTTTCTTAACCATATTTGTAAATTATATCCAATTGTGTGTGTGTGTGTGTGTGTACAGCCTCAACTGTTTTAGCACTCATTACCATTTTTTACTACTCCTTTTGTATATATTATTTCCTTACTTCTTTCTATCTATACAATCTAAAATTTTGCAACTTGTATGTATTGCATTTGTATTACTTGTAAAAACTTTAATATCAATTTAAAGTTTTAAAATATGTAACTTAAAGTATGTAACATCTAGAATATCACACACTTTAAATGTTTATATATTAGTCATTGCAAATTTCTCTTATTATACAAATTAATAATTCAATAAATGCAAATAGTGCTAAAGCAAATGCAGTAAATATAATAAATACGATAATAGCTGTTATTCCACTAGCTGCAGCTAATGTTATAAAGAATGCTATCGCTGTAAATATCGCGAATACGATAATTGAGTAAATTATTACCAAGAATAATGGACAAATGTTACAATCACATACACATATTCTATTGCAGATATCTTTAGCCATTTGTTGTAAATTATTTACTGTTCTAATTGAATTATAGTTAATTAGTAATGCTATTGTTAATATCAATATAATCGCTGCTATAACTGCAAGTACTATTAATGCAGTGGTTAACGTTGCTATTGCAATAGTTCCTGAAAATACAAGTGCTGCTACAATTACACCAATAATTACTGCTAATAATACTGGACATAAGTTAAATCCGTTGTTATTCATATTTAGTCCTCCCTTCTAATTATATTATATTCTTGTCAACTTTTTTTGACACAAAAAAATAGACAAGATTATATATTTCTCGTCTATTAATTCTATATATTTTTTAATACATTCCGCCCATTTGCATAGCAGGGTTTGCTCCACCACCACAATTACATTTTTCTTCTTTTTTATCTGATACCAAACTTTCAGTTGTAAGTACCATAGATGCTACGGATGCGGCATTTTGTATTGCAGACCTTGTTACTTTAGTAGGGTCAACAATACCTTCTTTTTTCATATCTATATATTTTTCATTTAAAGCATCAAATCCCATTCCGTTATCAAGTGAACGAACTTTGTCTAGTATAACGCTTCCGTCTAAACCTGCATTTAAAGCTATTTGCTTTATTGGTTCTTCTAAAGCTTTTAATACTATTGTTACACCAGTTTTTTCATCTCCTGTAGTTGTATCTAAAAGTCCTTGTGCTTTTTTAATAGCATTAATATATGCTACACCACCACCTGCTACAATTCCTTCTTCTACCGCGGCTTTTGTTGCAGATAGAGCGTCTTCTATTCTAAGTTTCATTTCTTTCATTTCTACCTCAGTTGCAGCTCCAACTCCAATTACTGCGACTCCACCAGCTATTTTAGCTAATCTTTCTTGTAGATTTTCTTTATCATATTCAGAAGTAGTATTTTGTATTTGTGATTTAATTTGTGATATACGTTTTTCTATATCTTCCTTATTACCCATTCCACTAACTATTATTGTTTCATCTTTTCCAACTTTTACTTGTTTTGCTCTACCCAATTGTGTAATATCAACTTCTTTTAAATCAAGACCTAATTCTTCAGTAATAACCTCTCCACCTGTCAATGTTGCAATATCTTGTAACATTTCTTTTCTCTTATCTCCAAAGCCAGGTGCCTTAACAGCTACACATTGGAACACTCCTCTTAATTTATTTAATATTAAAGTAGTTAAAGCTTCTCCTTCAATATCGTCAGCAATTATAACTAATTTTTTACCTTGTTCTACTATTTTTTCAAGTATTGGTAATAGTTCTTGAATTACTCCAATTTTTTTATCAGTGATAAGTATGTATGGATCATCAAATTGTGTTTCCATTTTCTCGGTATCAGTAACCATATATGGAGAAATGTATCCTTTATCAAATTGCATACCTTCAACAATATTAACATTTGTAGTCATAGTTTGAGATTCTTCAACTGTTATTACACCGTCTTTTGATACTTTTTCCATAGCCTCTGATATCAACTTTCCTATTTGCTCATCATTAGCTGAAACCGATGCAACCTTTGCAATATCTTCTTTACCTTCAATTTTGGTACTTAAATTTTTAATTTCTTCTACAACACTATCAACAGCCTTTGCAATACCCCTTTTCATTATCATTGGATTTGCACCTGCTGCTACATTTTTAACCCCTTCTTTTATAATTGCTTGAGCTAGAACAGTTGCTGTTGTCGTACCGTCTCCGGCAACATCATTTGTTTTAGTTGACACTTCTTTAACTAGCTGTGCCCCCATATTTTCAAATGGATCTTCTAGTTCAATTTCTTTTGCTATTGTAACACCATCATTAGT
Source organism: uncultured Clostridia bacterium (assembly GCA_944393615.1). Classification (GTDB taxonomy): domain Bacteria; phylum Bacillota; class Clostridia; order TANB77; family SIG350; genus CALYAQ01. The sequence continues at coordinate 4,180 of CALYAQ010000108.1, read as the reverse complement.
AATCAAAGGACTACCAAATGTTTTATTTAGAACAACATTTCTTCCTTTTGGTCCTAGTGTAACTTTAACAGTATTTGCTAATTTATCTACACCTTTTTCTAAAGCTTTTCTAGCTTCTTCACCATAAATAATCTCTTTAGCCATAAACTTTCCCTCCTATTTTCATTATTCAATTATTGCTAAAATATCTTTTTGACTAAGTATATAGTATTCTTGGTCATCACATTGCACTTGTGTTCCTACATATTTATTCAATACTACTTTATCCCCTATTTTAACTTGCATTTCTATTTGTTTTCCGTCACTTAATTTACCATTTCCTATTGCAACAATTTCTCCTGCTTGTGATTTTTCCTTTGAATTAGTTGCAAGCAAAATTCCGCTTTTAGTAACTTCCTCTGCTTCTATCATTTTTACTACTACATTGTCCCCTAATGGTTTTAACATAATAATACACCTCCTCCCAAGATTAGCACTCACATTTTCCGAGTGCTAATATATTATATATCAATATTTTTTAATTGTCAATAACAAAAGTGAATGATTTTACTACTTTCATTCACCTTTACTTATTAAAATTATATTTACTTGTGTTTATATATATACCATTATTTTTCAATAATTTTTTCTCCTTCAGATAACCCTTCTAGTATTTCTGTATACTGGTTATTTTGAATACCTATTGTTACTGTTCTTTCTGAAACATCATTTCCATTTACTACATATACTTTATTTCCGTATACAAAATCGGTTTTTACCTTTATAGCATCTTTCTTTTCAGCTAGAATAATACCCACCTTTGCTGTTTTTCCTATTAAATCTGGTGATGTCTCAGATGCATTTATAGTTATTTCTACCAAGTAGTCTTGTGGTACATCTGAAATAATTAATCTTGATTCTTTAGCAGTTACTACACCATTTAATTCTTTAGTTTCGCCATTCTCTTCAACATATAATTTTGCTTTTTGTCCTATTGCTATATTATCTATATATGCAGAACTAACCCCTATTTCTGCTTTTATTGTACTATCAGTTTGAATTAATATGATTTCGGTATTCGCAACAACACTATCTCCTACTTTAAGTGCTGGTGTTTGTATTACTCCACCAGTTTGTGCATATATAACATAATTGTTTAATTCATGGTTGTTATAGTAGTTTATTTGATTTTTCAATTGTGCTATATCATTAGTATAAGCGTTCTTTTTAGCCACTATATCATCATTTTTTATAGAAAAAATGGTAGCACCAGATAAGACAGCCTTATTAGAATTTGTATATATACTACTTATAGTTCCTTGTTCTTTTGCATATATTGGAATTGCACTCACAATATGCACATTTGCACTTGCACTTGATTTAACATTTCCATTTGCCGTAATAAATTCAGCATTTGTTAGCATTCCTGATAAATTAATTTTAGCACCAGTTATATATACACCAACTTGTATAGTTTGACCTTGTACAGAATCTCCTGTTATATCATATACAACGCCTTCAACTGTTCCACCCTCATACGATACTAAAACTCTTTGCCATTGCTCTATTTTTCTTGTTTCATCATATATCACGTTATATAGCACTGTAAAAGATGTTGTTGGAATATATGAACCTAATAAGTCACCAGGGTTAACATTATCTCCTTGTTTAACTCTTACATCAGTTACAAAACCAGCGGTCTGTGCTTTTATTGTTAAATTGTCGTTCTTTGCAGTATATAATGTCCACATATTTTGCATGTGTTGTAGTGCCGCATTTAATTTACTAATTTCATTTTTAGCGTATGTTGTATCAAGCTCTAATAGTTTTGCTCCACTTCTAACAGTCTGACCTTGTTCATAATGTACAGCTGTTACACTAGATGATACTTTTGCCTTTATAACTTCAGATAATGAAGATACGAGAGGAGCCTGACCGTCCACAGTATCGTACATTATACCCTTTTGAGCTATATCTTGTTCTTTGCCATTTAATTTATTTGCATCTACTAATTTCACAACAACAAGTGCAATTAAAAGTATGAATATTAGTCCGAGTATAAAAAACACCATATTTTTACTAAGTATAATATCTGCTAGACTTTTATGTTGCTTATGCTTTTTATTATATTGTGCCTGCGTATATTTTTTCTCCTTTGTTGTTTCTCTTATAGTCGTAATTTCTCCGTCTTTACCTACAATTGTTTTTTCATTTACATTTTTTTTCATTAGTACCTCCTAAATATCACTTTTATGTATATATATTAAATCAAACTATTCATATTGTCAAATAGTTTTAATTATTTTTTATTCTTCGCATTCATATAAATTATCTCTTGTACTAAATGTAGTCATATCAGCTATATCTGTATATATTCTTCCTTGCAAATGGTCATATTCATGCTGTATTGCCCTTGCAACAAACCCAAAATATTCTTGTATACATTTTTCTCCAAATTGATTTGTAAATTCAATAACAATTCTATTGCTTCTTTCAACCATTGCTACATATCCCGATACACTCAAACACCCTTCATAATCCCAATTTGTATCTTCGCTATATTCAATAATTTTGGGATTAACAAATACTGTTAAAGGCAATTGAGTAAAATATTCTTTATTTTCATCATTAATATCAAGGTCATCAGGGTTTTCTACTTTTACAATAAATATTCTTTCGTTTTTTCCTATTTGTGGTGCTGCAATTCCGCAACCACACCAATAATACAAAGAATTGACCATATTAATTATTGTTTCTTGTGTTTCTTTTTTGGTTATATCTGCTTGTTTGTTTTCATTTCTTAATATTTTATTACCAATTGTTATAATCTCATAAATTTTATTTACTTTTTCTAAATTAAATTCTCCCTGTAAGCCTAATTCTTCAATATTCGTTAAAACATCTTTTTCTTTTAATTCCATATAATCACCATTTATCCCTATTATTATTTTTTCTAAAAAAACTTTTTCTATTCAATTATATTATATTTATTTATTTTTTTCAAGAAAAAAGAAAAGATTAAGCCTGAAAACAAAGTTTTCAGACTAAAAATTTAGTATATATGATAAAGTTCATTAGCATTGTGAGCACAATATTTATGTGGTGTAGTTTTAGTATGTGAGCAAGCTACATAATGAGAATTATATTCCCCATGCTGACAAACAAGAGTTTTTTGGCCATAACAAATATTATCATCATCCATATAAGCATGATTATTATTAAGTGTTCCCATAAATCTACCACAACTACAAGTATAATCTCTGAATCCACCCGGGACATTAACATACGTCCACTTACTACTATTTCTACCATCAAATTTGCAATGTGGAACGATACTCACAGAAGAACCATTCCTTCCAACATAGTTACCACACACATCGCAATAATTCTTATCGCTACAATACCACTCTCCTCCACAAGAATAAGTTTTTCCATTACATACTCTTATACTTCCATAATTTGTATTACCCACATTATCTTTTACATGTAGATATACTGTTCCTGTACTTGTTGTTGCTACACTTACATTCCATGATGTTGTTAAATCGACATCTATCCATTCAGTTGGTGTTGATGTATTTGTACTTATTGCATATCCTGTTACACCTATATTATCTGATACTGTACTTTTTAGGGTTATATTTGAGTTTGTGCCACTTCCTGTTATTGTACCTACTGTTGGTGCTACTCTATCTATTGCAATTGATATTGTATTAGATACTATATTTGTATTTCCCGCACTATCTGTACATACTCCAGCTCCCACTTTTACTGTTTGTGTATTGTTTTGATTTGCACTTGTTGTTACTGTTAATGTGTAATTCGCTCCACTTCCGCTTAATGTTCCTTTTGTTCCATTCGTTACTGTTATATCTTCTACTGTAAAGCCTGTTACATTTTCACTAAATTTTATTGTATATGTTAACGCACTTGCATTTGTTGGACTTGCCTTATTACACGTTATTGTACATGTCGGTTGTGTATTATCAAATATGAATGGGTTACTTGTTACAGCCTCACTATAGTTACTTGCTACATCACATATTTGTTTTGTATGTATATAGTATGTGCCGTTTAGTCCTGTTCCTATTGTTATTGGTTCTCCACTTATATAATCTTGCCATGTTTCATTGCCTTGTAAGTCTTGGTTTTGTGTTAAACAATATTTATATTCGTTTTTCCCGCTTAATTCATTTACTCC
>CALYAQ010000107.1 GCA_944393615.1 uncultured Clostridia bacterium | reverse complement strand
TAGAAAAGTCATTAGAAGAAGGAATGGAACAGATATATCAAAGAAGATATTATACAAAAATGGAGAAAGACGGAATAAAAGAAATATATCTATATTCGATAGCATTTTGTAAAAAGAAAATGTTAATTAAAAAAGAGCTGTATGTTCCAAAAGAATAACAAGGCTGTTATACAAACGAAATGCATACAGTTTGGCTTGATTGAAGTATAATAAGATATTAAAATAAATAACAAAAAATGGTAATAAACGCTGAAACGGTTGAGGTTGTATACATACACACAATTGGCCATAATTTACAAATAAGATATGTAGGAATTTGTTTAATATCCTATAAAAATGAAAAGCCGAAGTGGATATGAATTTATATTAGTAATAAAAAAGCTATGATAATTTAATCATAGTTTTTTCTGTTACTTTAATTCAACAATAGTAACTCCGTCTTGACCTTCTTGATATTCTCCAATTCTAAATGATTTCACGTATCTATTATTTTTTAAAAAAGTGTGTATCCCTTGTTTTAATTTACCTGTTCCTTTTCCATGCAATATTGTTACTTGACACAATTTGTTAGCGTAAGCCATATCTAAATATTTATCAATGTCATATATTGCTTCATCAACAGTTAGCCCCATTACATTAAGAGTAGTTGAAATGTTTTTTGATGTATTTTGCAATTTAATATTGATATTTTTCTTATTGTTTCTTTCATTTGCATTATCAACAATTTCAATATCTGATAAATCAATGTTGGTTTTAATAATACCAATTTGTACTTTTACAGTGTTATTATTTATTGAATAAATTGTTGCTTCTTTTTTTAGTGAAGGTATATATATTGTTTGACCAACCTTTAAATCGGCAATATTAATACTACATTTTGTGTCATTAGATACATTGTTTGAAGACTCTGAAATATCACTAATTTTTTTATTAAGTTTTTCATTTATTTTAATTTTGTTTTTTACTATTTGATTATTGTTCATGTTTTTTAACTCTTCAATTTCAGATATAATATCGTTAACCTCTTTTTTTGTAGATAAAAGTATTTGTCTAGCTTCTTTTTTGGCATCAATTAATATTTGCTCTCTTTTATTATCTATTTTTTCTTTTTCATGTGAGATATATTCGCTTTCGTTTTTTATTTTACTATATTCAGATTGAATATTTTTCTTTATTTTTTCAATTTCATTTTGTTCTTTTCTGATTTTCCCTAATATATCTTCAAAATCTGTATTATCTTTGTTTATATATTTACTAGCGTTATTCAATATTTCTTTATTTAGCCCTAATTTTTCCGATATAGCAAAAGCGTTACTTTTGCCAGGTATACCAATTATCAAATTATATGTTGGTTTTAGAGTTTTGATATTAAATTCAGTACTTGCATTTAATATATTATCCTTTGACATAGCAAAAGTTTTAAGTTCGCTATAGTGGGTTGAACAGAGGGTTATACAATTTTTGCTATTAAGAAATTCAAGTATTCCTCTAGCAATTGCAGAACCTTCAATAGGGTCTGTACCAGAACCTAATTCATCTAGTATTACTAAAGTGTCGTTGTCTACATTTTCACAAATTCTCACGATGTTTGTTATATGAGCGGAGAAGGTACTTAAATTTTGTTCAATATTTTGCTCATCACCTATATCAGTAAAAATATTTTTGAAAATGCATATATTAGAATCAATACTAGCAGGTATATGCATACCATATTGTGTCATTAAAGTAAGTAGTCCAATTGTTTTTAATGTTACGGTTTTTCCACCAGTATTAGGCCCAGTTATAATCATGGTGTTAAATTGGTTGGATATTTCTAGTGTAATTGGTACTACTTTTTCTTTGCTTATTAAGGGATGTCTAGCATTAACTAGTTTTATATATTTTTCATTATTAATACTAGGTTCATACATATCATTATCTAAACTAAATTTAGCTTTAGCATATATATAATCAATATACCCCAAAGCTTTTATACCTTCTAATATATTTTCAGATATTTTAGATATTTCTTGAGAATACATATATAATATTTTTTCTATTTCTCTATTTTCTTCAACAGATAATTCCTTAATATTATTGTTAAGCAAAACAATATTGCTTGGTTCAATAAATAGTGTAGAACCAGAACCAGAAGTATCATGTACAAGACCTTTTATCATACTTTTATATTCTTGCTTTAATGGTATAACAAACCTACCGTTCCTAATAGTTATAATATTATCTTGCAAATATTTTGAAAGATTAGGAGAGGAGATATAGTTAGATAAAGTATCCCTTATTTTATTTTCTGTTTGCCTAATTTTTTTGCGTATTGAATATAGTTCATTGCTAGCTTTATCATTTATATTTTGTTCATCAATAATATTATCAAATATTAATTTTTCTATTCTAACATTGGAATAAAGTTCATCAAAATATGATTTAATATTTGATATTTCACAATTTAGATGTTTTTCTTCTTTAACTAAATATTCTTTTACCTCTCTTGAGATTTTTAGAACATGTCCAATATGTAATAATTCTTCAAATGTTAATGTACCATCAATATTAGCTTTTTTCAGACTACTAGAAATATTGCTAATAGTTGCTATAGGAATGGTTCCTAATTGCATAATACAATGTTGTAACTGTGTAACTTCAAGTAATCTTTTTTTTACTACATTAATATTCGAGGAAATTTGAGTATTACTACATAATGCTCTACCTAAATAGGTAGAGCAATAGTTTTGTAATATGTTTAATATTTTATTAAATTCTAAATTGTTAATAGTTCTAGAATTCATTTTTTATCACCACTAATTTAATTAAATTCTTAAAATACCACCTAATACTTTATTTAATCGATATGTACCGTCACTAGAAGATTTATCGTTATATCCGCCACTTATAACTACCATATCGTCCTTTTGTAATAACCCTTGCTCTAAGCATTTATTAATACCAACTTCCATAGCCTCATCAATTGTATATATTCCTGGAATATGAATTGGCTTTACTCCCCAAGATAGAGATAGTTGTCTATATGTTATTTCATCTGGGGTAATTGCATATATAGGTATATCGGGTCTAAATTTTGATAATAACCTAGCTGTACCACCTGATAGAGTAAAGGCAAGTAGAGCTTTAGTGTTCATGTGCATTGCTGTTAGACAAGATGCATAATTCATAATAGCTTTTTCATCTGATAAAAATTCTTGTTCTTTTTCTCCAAAACGTTTCCAATAATTAATTATTTTTTCAACTTCAGTTGCAATTTTTGCCATTGTTTGTATACATTGACAAGGATATTTACCAACAGCACTTTCTGCTGATAACATTACAGCGCTAGTCCCATCATAAACTGCGTTTGCAACATCACTTACTTCTGCTCTAGTTGGATGTGGGTTTTGAATCATTGATTCTAACATTTGAGTTGCAGTAATTACTGGTTTACCAGCTCTATAACTTTTCTTTATTAACTCTTTTTGAATTATAGGAACTTGCTCCATTGGAATTTCTACACCTAAATCACCACGTGCAACCATTACTCCGTCTACTACTTGTAGTATTTCATCAATATTATTTACACCTTCTGCATTTTCTATTTTTGCAATTACTTTTATATGTTCAGCGTTATTTTCTTTTAGTATTTTTTTAATTGCAATAACATCATTTGCACTACGAATAAATGATGCTGCAATAAAATCAAAATTATTTTTTATACCAAATAATATATCGTCATAATCTTTTTGTGTTAAACTTGGTAAAGATAGCTTAACTCCAGGTATATTAATGCTTTTATTACTAGATATTTCCCCATTATTCAATACTTTACAATTAATATTTTTATTATCAATTCCAGTAACTTCTAATTCAACTAAACCGTCATTTAAAAGTATTTTATCTCCTAAATTGACATTTGAGTAAAGCTCTTTATAGTTTATTGATGCATATTCATTATTACCAACAACCTCATCTGGAACAAGAGTAAAATTGTCTCCTTGATTTAGTGATATAACTCCTTGTATTTTACCTAATCGTAATTCAGGACCTTTTGTATCTAGCATTGTAGCAACAGGCATATTTGTTTCTTCTCTTGCTTTTATAACATTTTGTAATAGTTCAAAATGTTGCTCATGTGTACTATGTGAAAAATTAAATCTTGCAACATTCATTCCACTTTCAATCATTTTTTTAATTACTTCTACATCACTAGAAGCGGGTCCTAGTGTACAAACAATCTTTGTCTTTCTCATAATATTTTCCTTTCCAAATAAATTATTACAAACATATTTTATATCAAATAAATAGTATTGTCAATAAATTATGTTAATAAAACAAAAATATTGACACCACGCATTAAAAAGTGGTATAATATATATGTGAGAAATCAAATTGAATTATTCTACATTCACTAATGTAGATAATTAGGAGTAAGAAAATGTTAGCCTTAATTAATGATGTATTGATTTGGACAGCGGTTGCATTAGGAATTTTAATTCTCATTGGAAGTATATTTATTTATGTACTTCAGCCTAAAAAAGGATGGTTTAGTAAGAATATCCTTAATTGGGTTATGATAATGAGCTTGATTGTTGCAATTGTATTAGTAGCCAAGGGAATTGTAGGGTATATTCTTTATTCTAATTCAGAATTACCATATTGTTTAGCGGCTTTGTTTGCGGCCTTGGCAGTACTTGCGTATAGCATATACAATGCTAAATACAGAAACTGTGACTATCTTGAAAAGATTAGTGGGTAATTATACCTACTTTTTTTGTTAGAATTTGTAGAAAAAAGAAAAAATATATAGAAAAATAGTAGAGGTTTAAAATTAGTTTAAAAAATCTCTATTTTTTTGTTGACTAAAGCTGTTTTAATATGATATTTTATATAAAAAAATGGGAGGAAAATATGAATATTGACGAATTAGAAGAAAAACGCCAATTACTTAATGAACTAATTCAGAAAAAAGCTGACTATGAAGAAATATTAAAAATAAGTATAGAGCTTGACGAATTGATAGAAAAATATTATAATTTAAGATAATAGTTATATTTCAGAAGTTTTACAAAACACAAATATATTACAAAAGCATTACGAAACTGTTAAGTTTTGTTTACAAATGAAGAAATACACTTGACAATATAAATAAATGTATTAAAATATATGCATAGAGGTTTTAGATGAGAATTATAGCAGGAACAAGTAGAGGAACAAAATTAAATACATTATCTGGAGATAACACTAGACCGACGCTCGATAGGGTAAAAGAATCGTTATTTAATATAATTTATTCAAAATCTGATTATTATGAAACAGTATTAGACTTATTTGCTGGCAGTGGCAGTTTAGGACTAGAAACTCTAAGTAGAGGTTCGAAATTTGCATATTTTTGTGATAATTCAAGCAATGCTATTAATATCATTAATCAAAATATACAAAGATGTAAATATCAAAATCAGTCAAAAGTTTTAAATGTTGACTATATTCAATGTTTACAAGTTTTGAAACAAAATAATATTATATTAGATATAATTTTCCTAGATCCACCTTATGATAAAGGATTAGGAATAAAGGCTATAGAGCAAATAGATAGGTTAGAGTTATTAAATATAAATGGTATTATTGTTTTAGAAACTAGTTTAGTAGAAAAAATACCTAATGTATTAGGAAGTTTTGAAATTATAGATGAACGTAAATATGGCAAAGTAAAGTTATATATGTTTATGCGAAAGGGGTAAAGTTATGGAAGTTTTATCATTATTAGATGAGTTAGAGGATATTATAGATAAAGGTGGCGGACTACCTTTTACTAGTAAAGCTTTATTTGATAAAGAAGAATTATTAGATATTGTCAAAGAAATTAAATTGAAATTACCTGATGAAGTTAAACAAGCTAAATGGGTAAAAGAAGAAAGACAAAGAATTCTTTTAGATGCTCAAAAAGAAGCTGCAGATATTGTAAAAGAGGCAGAAAGCAGAATTATATCTATGATAGATGAACATGAAATCACAAGAAAAGCTTGTGAACAAAAAGAAGCTATAATAGAAAGTGCTAATTCAATGGCTCAAGAAATATCACAAGGTACAAAAGAATATGCTGACGAAATATTAGCAAGAATTGAAGAAGTGCTAGTTGCTAATTTGGAAGTTATTCAAAATAACAGAAGAGAATTAAAATAGAGTATATATATATCGTTTATTAGTTATGTTTTTCTAATATAGCTTTGTATAGCATCTAGAGAATGCATAACTTTTTTCAATTATGGGGGGAACGACATTGGGAAGAACAAAGGGAAGTAAAAATAAAGGTAAAAGAACAAAACAATATGAAAGTAGGAATATAACTAGTATAGTATTTGCTTTTTTAGGAGTGTTCCTAGGGGTTATAATATATTTTTCTGCAGAAGGAATGTTTAGCCAATATATCTCAAATGTTTTTGGTGGACTTTTTGGTATAGGAAAATACGTAGTACCAGTTGCAGTATTGGCAATTGGTATTTATGGTATTTTTAATGGCAAAGAGGTTATAAAAAGTAAATTGATTCAAATAACAGTAATTACTCTGATTATAAGTTCCTTTTTCTCATGGATACATTATCCATATTCAGTTGATGTTTCTTTTGGGGAAAATATATCAAAATATTATGAAAACGGTGTATCATTGATAGATGGAGGAGTTTTGGGTGGACTAGTTATAACACCATTATGGCAAGCTTTTGGTCAAATACCAGCATTAATAATATTAATTGCGTTAACAACAATTTTCGCTATTTTGGTAACTGGTGTAAGAGTCGAAAGTATACTATGCTTTGTAAAAGATGCAGTTGTAGATTTATGGAATATGATAAAAGATGCAGTGTTAAATAAAAATGATAAACGTAGACTACAACTTGAACAAGCAAAAGATGATGCTTCTGAATTAGATTTTGATTTGGAAAACGAAAATGAAGAAGAGGAAGAAGAAACAGAAGAATTAGAAGATGTTACACATAATGAGCAATTAGAATATGACGAAGATGAAGAAATTGAAGAAGAGGATGAAGAATTAGAACAAAGAAAAAAAGAAGCTCAAGAAAAGTTAGCTAAAAGTGGTTTATTTAAAACTAAAACTAAACAAGAGGTGTTAGAAGAACAAGATGACCAAACGGTAGAGCAACTAGATTTAACACATAACGAATTAGAAAATATAGATGATTATGTACTACCAGATACAAAGTTATTAAATGGTGGCGGAAAAAAAGGAAAATCTAATAATCAAGCAATTAAAGAAACAGCAGAAAAGTTACAATTAACATTAAGAAGTTTTGGTGTAAAAGCAAAGGTTATAAATGTATCTAAAGGACCTTCTGTAACTAGATATGAATTGCAACCTGATGTAGGCGTAAAAGTTAGTCAAGTTGTTAATCTATCAGATGATATTGCACTAAATTTAGCAGCATCAAACTTAAGGATAGAAGCTCCGATACCTGGCAAAGCTGCAATTGGTATAGAAATACCAAATGATAATAAAGATATGATAACATTAAGGGAGATGTTAGAAACTAAAGAATTCAAGAATGCTAAATCAAAATTAGCTTATGCTTTAGGACGTGATATTGCAGGAGAACCAGTTATATCGAATATTGCTGAAATGCCACACATGTTAATTTCTGGTGCTACTGGTTCTGGTAAGAGTGTATGTATTAATACAATAATAATGAGTATTTTATACAAAGCAAAACCTAATGAAGTGAAATTTTTAATGATAGATCCTAAAGTTGTAGAACTAGGAATATATAATGGAATACCACATTTATTAATACCTGTTGTTACAGACCCTAAAAAAGCGGCAGGCGCGCTAAATTGGGCAGTACAAGAAATGGTGTTAAGATACAACTTGTTTGCACAAAAAGGTGTAAAAGATATAAAGGGGTATAATGAGTTATTAAGAAGTGAAAATGAGGAAGGAATTTTACCACAAATTGTAATCATTATTGATGAATTGGCAGATTTAATGATGGTTGCTAAACATGATGTTGAAGATGCTATTTGTAGATTAGCGCAAATGGCTAGAGCTGCAGGAATGCATTTGATTATTGCAACACAAAGACCTTCTGTAGATGTTATTACAGGAATTATAAAGGCTAATATTCCTTCTAGAATTGCTTTTTCAGTATCTTCACAAATAGATTCAAGGACAATATTAGATATGGCAGGTGCAGAAAAATTGCTAGGGAAAGGGGATATGCTATACTATCCAAATAGTTTACCTAAACCAGTAAGATTGCAAGGACCGTATGTTTCAGAGGCTGAAATTGAAAGAGTTGTAGAATATATAAAGGAAAATTGTGCAGCTAATTATAGTGAGGATATAATAGACAAAATAGAAAATGCAAATGCAGAAAAACCAAGTGATGTTGAAGACGAAGATGATGTGGATAACCTATTAATGACAGCAATAGATTTAGTAGTTGATATGGGACAAGCTTCTACATCAATGCTACAAAGAAGACTAAAAGTAGGATATGCAAGGGCGGGTAGAATTATTGACCAAATGGAGGCGAGAGGAATAATATCAGGTTATGACGGAAGTAAACCGCGACAAGTTTTAATTACAAAAGGTGAATTACAAGAGCTAAAAATGGGTAATAATATTACTATAGATGATACTGTCCAAGAAGATGATGCAGATGATGAAAATATGATTACAACAGGTGTCGTTGACGGAGACTATAAGTAAAAGAGGTGTATTTTATGAAGATTAGTTTTTTAGGTGGTGCAAGAACTGTAACTGGTTCATGCTTTATGATAGAAACTCAAAGCAAGAAGTTTTTAGTAGATTGTGGGCTTTTTCAAGGTAAATCAAAAGAAATATTATTAAATACAGATGAATTTATGTTTAATGTTAAAGATATTGATTTTGTACTTTTAACGCACGCGCATATTGATCATTCGGGGAAGATACCAAAGTTATATACTAGTGGATATTCCAACCCGATATACTGTACTAAACAGACTTTTGAGCTATGTGAGTTAATGTTACCTGATAGTGGACATATACAGGAATTAGAAGTTGAATGGCTAAATAGAAAAAGAAAAAGAGAAGGAAAGCACCCTGTACCACCGCTATATACAGCATTGGATGCTCAAGAGTGTTTGAAGCTTTTTAATCCTGTGGAATATGACGAGTTTATTGAAGTTGATGAACATATCAAGGTTAGATTTCTAGAAGCGGGCCACATGCTTGGTTCTAGTATGATAGAAGTGTATGTCTATGAAAATGGAAAAGAAGAGAAGTTAGTATTTACAGGAGATATGGGACAAGACAAACAAAACATTATACGTGATAGAGAAAAAATTGCTTATGCAGATTATGTTATTATGGAATCTACGTATGGTGGTAGAGTGCATGACGAAAGTGTTGATAAAGCAAAAAAATTCTTGAATGTAGTTATTGATACATTGGAGAAAGGTGGTAACGTAATTATACCTTCATTTGCTGTTGGTAGGACTCAAGAAATTCTATATGAAATTTTTAAATACAAAATATTAAATAAAGATGATGAAGAATATAGCAACAAGGTTGAAAAGCTTTTGAAAATTCCTGTATACGTTGATAGTCCGCTTGCGGTATCAGCAACTGAGATATTTAAAAATAGTGTAGAACTATATGATGATGAGGCTAAAAAATATATAGAAGAAGGAAAAATGCCATTAGAATTTCCTGGCTTAAAATTAACAAGGTCAACGGAAGAATCAAAAGCGTTAAATGAAAGCAATGAGCAATGTATAGTTATTTCAGCTAGTGGAATGTGTGATGCAGGTAGAATAAAGCATCATTTAAAACATAATTTATGGAAAGAAAACTCCACAGTTATATTTGTTGGATATCAAGCAGAAGGTACGCTTGGTAGAAGAATTGTTGACGGCGCCAAAAATGTAAAGATATTTGGAGAAGAAATTAAAGTAAATGCAAGAGTTGAATATATAGAAGGTTTTTCGTGCCATGCAGATCAAAATGATTTACTACAATTTATTAGAGAGTTTAAACAAATACCTAAAAATATATTTATTGTTCATGGAGAATATCCTCAACAAGAAGTGTTGTATAACAAGATTAAGGAAGAATTTGGAATTGAGGCGTATATACCAGAATTTGGAGATGTGTTTGAACTAGATAAGTTATCACATAAAGTTGATAGCATGAAACCAATTAGTTCACAGAAATTTGAAAGATTAGAATTGCTAGATAGAATAGAGACACTAAAAGAAGAGATACAAGATATGGTTATGTATATAAAAGAAGATTTAAAGCAATCTCAAAATGATTATTTAATAAATGAATATAATGATAAGATTAAAGAGCTGGAAAATAAGATATTAGAAATAGTAAAAATGTAGAGGTAAACAATGGACAACCTATATGAAATTTTGGAAGTTAGCAAGAATGCGTCTGATGAAGTAATACAAAAAGCATATAAAGTACTTGTAAAGCGTTATCATCCTGATGTAGCAATTAATAAAGATGTATCTGAAAATATGATAAAAAAAATAAATTATGCTTACAACATATTAAGTGATAAGCAAAAACGTCATGAGTATGATATGCAACTGTTGCAAGAAAAAATCAATGTAAATAAGGACATGGAATACGTTAAGTATGCAGAAGATACAGGTGCGCAACAGTATAATGAGCCAGTAAAAAGCATAAATATTGATAATAGGATATTAGTTGCATTAATAATTATTGCAGGTGTTTTATTTATTTTTTCTTGCATAAGTCTTTTTGGTACAATTGGGGAAATAATAAATAAAGGGAATAAGGATAATTCTAATATTAACTCTTCTGAATATATAAATGATGATACAAGTAAATATGTAATAGAAAATATAGCAAAAGGTTTTGTTAACTTTAATGTAGAAGAAATTAGTAACAATATAGTTAATACACAAATATTTAAAGAAGAAGAAGTGAAAATTATTAAGGAAAACTTGGATATATATAATCAAATTTTACCTGATATAAAAATAAATGTAACTGAAATAAAGGCAACAAATCAAACTGCACAACTAACTGTAAGTATAACTAGAAATGATGTAGAGAATATATATATACAATACTATTTTGCTAGAGGATTAGGATTTAACAAGCTTACTCCTAGCAAGGAAAGACAATTGCTTTTACAAAGTATTAGTGATAATTCAAAGGAAACAACACAAACTGATAGGTTTATAGCAAAAAAGATAGATAATCAATGGAAGTTTGAATTGACTAATACTAATATAATTTATTTAATTGGTATGAGTATATCGAAATATGTAGATATATTTAAGTTGATAAATTAACCATATATATTGACAAATAAAGTTTGAATTACTAAAGAATGAAAAAGGAACTCAATAGGAAAAAAACAAGGAAAAACACTTGAATTTATACCTAATATGATATAATATATATGTATAAAAGGAGAAAAACAAAATGTTAAAAAACGCTAAAACAGTTGGGGCTGTACACACACACACACACACACAATTGGATATAATTTACA
>CALYAQ010000106.1 GCA_944393615.1 uncultured Clostridia bacterium | reverse complement strand
ATAATTATTAAAAGGTAAGGAAAAAGTTATTTAATAAATAATATAATATATAACCATAAAATTATAAATATATAAAAAAAAAAAAAAAAAAAAATCAAAAACCCGAACAATCGTAAATTGTTCAGGTTAAAAATATCTTTAATAAGTATGATATAGCTGACTAGCATTATGTGCACAATACTTATGTGATGAATATATGCCATGCCCACAAGCTACTGTATGTGAATATGTAACTCCATGTGAACAAGAGTTTTTAGCTGATTGTTGAGCATTATAGTAACTACAGCAAAAAACACTTCTGGACTCATATCCTTGACAATAACAATAGGAACTAGTTCCATCAGAACTCCAAGAATTTTTACCACAATAACTACATACCATATGATACGCAGTACTACTACCATAATTGTCATAGGTGGAATATGTATACTTATAACCACATTTGTTACATTGTCTATAATAATAAGTAGTACCACCACTACACGTCCATGCACTTGAACAGCTATTAGTCTGTCCTGTACACACATTAACACTTCCATAATTAGTATTACCAACGTTATCCTTTACATGTAGATATACTGTTCCTGTATTTGTTGTTGCTACACTTGCACTCCATGATGTTGTTGTATCTACTGTATTCCAACTACTTGGCGTTGTTGTACTCGTACTTATTGCATATCCATTCACTCCTGTTGTATCTGTCACTGTACTTTTTAAAGTTATATTTGAACTTGTGCCACTTCCTGTTATTGCTCCTACTATTGGACCTGTATTGTCAAATACAAATGGATTACTTGTAACTGCTATACTTTCATTTCCAGCTACGTCATATATCTTTTTTGTATGTATATAATATGTTCCATTTAACCCTGTTCCAATTGTAAAACTAGCACCATTTGTATATGTTTGCCATTCTTCATTACCTTGTAATTCTTGGTTTGTTGTTAAACAATATTGATATTCATTATCACTTTTTAATTCACTTGCTCCACCTGCTGTTATTATTACATTTAGGCTTTTAGCTCCAGTAGTACCATTTGGAGTTATAGTTACTATAGGTACAGTTCTATTTATATTTACTTCTTTACTTCCTTGTATATTAAAATTTCCTGATACATCTGTACATACTCCTTCGGCTACAATTACTTTTTGTATGCAATCCGAATTATTAGTTACCACTATTGTATATTCTATGTCACTAACTTTGGTAAACGTTCCTTTAATTCCATTTTCTACAGTTATATCGTTTGATACAAAGCCTACTACTGGTTCACTAAATCTTATCGTATATGTTATGCTATTTACATTTGTTACATCTGTTGTATCAGCTAATATACTTACTATTGGGCTTATATCATCTATTACAACATTACTTTCTATTCCCCTTCAATTAACACTTCTTGGATATAGTTAGTCCAAGTTGCTCCTGCATCTATAGAATACTGTATTGTATACATATCACTAGATAATTGTGTTGTTATTATTAAATTATTATCCGTATATGTTATTGTAGAATACTCTTCTAAAGGTATTTTTGTTATTTCATATAGCAAAATCTTTAAATTTGGATCACTTATACTTAATTCCAATTTTGTAGTATCAAGTGTTCCATATTTATTCAATATTGGTAATATATCTGCTTGATAATTCAGTGTATAAATTCCTTCATTTAATTTTTCTAATCTTATATTTTCTATATCTTCCTTTATATTTTCTATTACTATTTTTTTATTGTATTCATCTACTGAATTTTGAGTATTGTCAAATAAGTTACTATTTATTGAATTTAATATTACCACTCCTGTTAATATTATTAATACTACAACTGCTATTACTAAAGCAATCAAACTTATTCCTCTTTTATATACTAGACTTTTCATTCTTGACATCACCTCTAAATAAATTTATATTTTACGCCTCCTCTATACATAATATATCATGTATTTATTATTTTGTCCATACTTTTTTTGATACTTCAATTCTTTTATATTTTTGGTATTTTTTTACACGCAAAAAAGCTAAAGTACATATATTACTCTAGCTTTATTTTTTCTTTCCTATTTATTTTTTTGTATATTAAAATTAGGTTGAAAGTTAACCTTAATTGTAAATTATATCCAATTGTGTGTGTGTGTGTGTGTGTACAGCCCCAAGGCTTTTAGCGTTTTTTAACATTTTTATTTCTCCTTTTTATATAACTTATCACATATTTTTCAATATGTCCATACAAATTTCATAATTCGACTAAAATCGACACAATATATTGAATTTAATAAGTATATATGTTATACTAAAAAAGTATTTTAAAGGAGGATTTTTTTGAAAACTACTAAAGAAAAATTAGAAGAAATATCAGAATATATACAAGATATATTAAATTATGATAAATATATGGAATTAAAAAAAATTGATCATCATTGGCAATATAGTATATTTGACCACTGCGTAAATGTAGCTTATCATTCATATAAAATTTGTAGAATTCTAGGCCTAGACTACATATCTACCGTTAGGGCTGGTATGTTACATGATTTTTTCCTATACAATTGGAAAACAGACGCTCCAGAGTATGGTTTACATGGATATATTCATCCTAAAATTGCATATAGCAATTCTATCGAACATTTTGAATTAAATGATATTGAAAAAGATATTATATTAAAGCACATGTTTCCCCTTACAATTAAACCACCTAGATACTTTGAAACAGCTTTAGTATGCATGGTTGATAAAGTCTGTGCTACAAAAGAAATGTTAAATGCTATATATCTTAAATTTAAAACATGGCTAATGAAAGATAAAGAAAAAATCAATATACCTCAATTTATTTATTCTTTTCTATATATTTTTCTAATACTAAAATTATAGAGGTGAAAAATGGATAAACAAACAAAAGTAGCATTAGTTACAGGCTCTAGTCGCGGAATTGGAAGAGCTTGCATAATAGAGTTTGCAAAATCAGGGTTTGATGTTGTTATAAATTACGTTCAATCAGAAAATTTAGCCAATGAATTAAAAGAATATGTACAAACGAACTTCGGTATTCGCGCATTAGCAATAAAATGTGATATATCTAATGAGCAACAAGTAAAACAAATGGTAGAAACAACAATATCTACATTTGGCAAAATAGATGTGCTAGTCAATAATGCAGGAATTGAAATAGCAAAACCATTTGAAGAAAAAACTGTAGAACATTGGTATAAAACATTAGGAGTAAATTTAGTTGGAACTTTTATAGTAAGTAAATACTGTTCAAAATATATGCTTGATAATCATTATGGAAAAATTATAAACATAGCATCAGATAGTGGTATAGATTCATTTTCTCCATTTAGCATGGACTATAATGCATCAAAAGCAGGTATAGTATCACTAACACATGATTTAGCTATTCAATTACAACCACATATAAATGTAAATTGCGTAGCTCCGGGTTGGGTTAACACAGATATAAACTCTAAATTTGATAATGAATTTTTAGAAGAACAGACAAACAATGTTTGTATTCATCGTATAGCACGACCTGAAGAAATTGCAAAAATAGTATTATTTCTATCAAGTGATGAGTCTAGATATATTAATGGAGAAACAATAAAAGTAGACGGTGGTAAGCAATAGAAGAACGCTGTAATTGTAAAGCGTTCTTCATATTATAGGTTAATATCAGCAAAACCCATTTATATACCTTATCTATCATTCGTCAACGATAGATTGTATTCCCCTTAACTCATAGGACACAGAGAAATTATTACATTACCAGATCCAGTTCCATCCTGACCACGTAGGAAATAGAGTCAAAATTCACTTAAACTTCGATTACTTAATGTTCACCTCCTAAATTTAGTAGGTGCTATAGTAAACATTACTATAACAACTATATTATACAACTATTTATAGGCTTTGTCAAATATTAAATTTCTAGTTGTAAAATACAAATCTGTTATTAACATTAAAAGTATAATTATTGCTGTAATTGGCGCAAAATATGTTGGTATGCTAGTTATTAAATCAACAATTATAGGGTGTATAATATATATAGTTATAACGCCTAATATTCCAAATAAAAGTGAATTTCCTAAACACACTCTACCATTTATATTAAATCTTCTATTAGAATAGTCCCACCACTTTTTATTAAATATTTTCTCTAATGAATAGGCTGTAATATATTCTAATATACTTGATATTATTATACTAAATATAAATATTAAAAAAATATTATCCCTAAAAGGAATTAAAGCATAGGCAATAATTAGTCCGCCAAACCCATATATTTGGCAATATGGTCCAAAAAGGAAACCTCTATTTTCTTTTTGGTTATTTGTTACATAGCAAAATATCATTTCACATATCCAACCTAATATACTATAAATAAAAAAATATATAATTAAGTAGAAAAAAATAAGCATAAATATCACCTTTATATATTATGTGATATTTATGCAAAAATATTTATAAACAATACTAACCATTTGGTAAATATGCATCGAATAAGAAACTTCCCATATAAACTTCCATTAATGGAACCATTATTACAATTACAAATACAACTAATACTACACCAACAAATGCGTAAGATATTTCAGGTAATACTTTTATTGTTTTTTCTAACTTTCTATCTATATCCATTTCTATATATTCTTCTATCTTGCCAACCATTTCAGTTAAATCTGTATCCATACCCATTTTTAACATCTCTGTAACCATTGAAGGGAATACTTCAGCCCTTTCAAAAGGCTCAACCCAGTTATCTCCTCTAATAAGGTTATTTTTAGCAGATTCTAGAATTGATAAAAATACTGTGTTTTTTACTACTGATTTACTTAAATCTAACGCCTCTTGTAATCTCATACCATTTGCCAAATTCAATTTAAGTGAATTTAAAAATTTTCTTAAATCAATCATAAGAACTAATTGACCAAACACAGGTACTTTATATTTAAAATAGTCAAACCTAAATCTACCTTCCATTGTTCTTATATATAGTATTAATAATACAACTACTGCGACTATGGCAATTACCCATATATACCATATATTACCTAAAAAGCTAACAAACTCTGTAAATGCTACTGTTGCTGGCGGTAATTTTCCAGTCAAACCAAAAGATTCATATATTTTATCAATTTGTGGTGTTACAAATATAATTCCTGCAAAAAGTAATAGTATTATAGCTACAAACTGTGTTACATTAGGTAGTAATATTGACTTTAGTTTTGTTTTCAATGAATTACTACTTTCTAAATATATTCTAGCTTGTTCTAATGCATTAACTAAACTACCAGATAATTCTCCAGACTTAATTATACCAACGTATGGAGCTGGGAATACATCAGGATAATATTCCATTATGGTGTACATATTTTGTCCTGCTTCAACACCATTTAGAATATCCTCTACTATTAAAGCTAAATTGGCATTATCAATTACTTGTAAAATAGTGCTTAAAGCATGCACATTATTAAAATCAGCTTTTTTTAGAGAATAAAGATTTTGAGTAAATACAATTACATCTCTAACATTAACTTTAGAAAAATTAATAGCTACCTTATTCATAAAGCTTTTTTGAAGATTTTGTGCTCCTACTCTATAAGTTAGATTTTTTCTTTTAGCTTTTTTATGTTCCTTTCTTCGAGCGCTAGCTCTAGCAACATTTACTTGCTCAATTTTAATTGGCATTATTTTTTTTCTTTTTAATCTATCTATTACTTCTGTTGTATTGCTAGCATTCATTTTACCAACAAAATTAATACCATATTTATCGTTAGCTTTATATTTGTATATTGGCATGATTTTCCTCCTTGTCTTAATTATATATAGACATTTTATTTCCTAATCTTCATTTGCATTATAACTCTATTTAATGTTTCGTAATTTTGTTCTTCAACATACATTTTTATAGTATCCAATGATAATTTTTCCTCTACAAACGCTTTTGCAAAAGAATAAATATATCCCACATTTCCTTTATCAGAACCAACTTGAATTAAATCTTCTAATTCTGATACGCTAAACTTTTCTTTTCTTATACTACCAGCAACAACATTATCAACAATCATAATTTCTGGTATCAAAACAAGTTCATTATTTCCACGTATTAGCTTTTGACTAATTATAGCCCTTAATAAAGTAGACATTAAATATTTAATATTTATTTGCTCTTTAGGTTCATAAAAATTAATAATTCTGTCAATTGTTTCAGCACATGACTTAGTATGAATTGTTCCTATAACCAAGTGCCCAGATTCTGCCATTTCTATTGCTGTATCCATTGTTTCTTTATCCCTGATTTCCCCTACAACTAATATATCTGCATCTTCTCTTAACGCATTTTTAACACCTTCGCTAAAAGAACGAGAATCTTCTTGCTTGCCAATTTCTTTTTGAACTATAATTGACTTATCGCTATGATGTACAAACTCAATAGGGTTTTCTAATGTTATTATTTTCTTTTCTTCAGTCTTATTTATTCTATCAATCATAACATTTAATGTAGTTGATTTTCCAGAGTTAGTTTTTCCAGTAACCAATATTAAACCTTGACTTTGTTTTAACAATGTAGCAACAACTGGTGGAAAACCAAGCGCTTCATAAGGTGGTAATGTTCCTTTAATAAGTCTCATTGTTATTACTACTGCTCCATTAGATAAAGATATATTTACCCTAAATTTCACATCTTTATACTCATAAGAACAATCTAATCTTCTTTGCACCTTAAACATATCATTTTTATACTTATTCTTACCTACAATTTCATCATAACATTCTTGAGTAGCCTCTTTGGTTAAAATTGCAAATTTGTCTAATTTTACCAATTCACGTTTTACTCTCAAATATGGTTTTAAATTAGGTACTAAATGTACATCTGATGCATCTTGTTTTATTGCTACATCTAATATTTTCTCTAACATACTTATCCCTCTCTATATTATAAATTATTGAAATTAATCTTTTTAGTAACTTCAGAAAAACTTGTTATACCATCTACAATCTTTTGAACTGCATCTACTTGTATAGGTCTAAAACCGTCTTTAAGCAATTGTTCTCTTATTTGTACAATTGATGCATCATTATTTATCATATCTCTAACAATATCACTAAATTCAACAATCTCATATATTGCTATTCTTTCATAAAAGCCGGTATTGTTACATTTTTCACAACCAACTGGTGTAAATGTTTTTGCATTTTCAACATCAAATTTTTCGCCATATTTATCGGCTATTTTCTTAATTATCTTCTTTTCATCAGCTGTAAACTCTCTTGGTTTAGCACAATCACAAAATCTTCTTACTAATCTTTGTGATACTATTGTATTTATTGTTCCACTTATATCGTAATTAGAAAGTCCCAACTTTCTTAATCTTGTAATAGAATCAATTGAACTCATAGCATGTAGTGTCGTCAAAACATAGTGACCAGTATGTGCTGAATTTATAGCCATTTCTGCTGTTTCAATATCTCTGATTTCTCCTACAAGTATAATTTCTGGGTCTTGACGTAATACTGTTCTTAATGAATCAATAAAAGATACATTATCATTTATTTCTATTTGATTTAGTCCTGGTATTCTTATTTCAACAGGATCCTCTATTGTTGTTATATTTATACTTGGGTCGTTTAATTTATTAATAATAGAATAAAGTGTAGTCGTTTTTCCTTCTCCAGTAGGTGCTGTTAATATTGTTATACCATTTACTCTACCAAAATACCTATTCATAAACTCTTCATCATCTGGGAAACCTAATTCTCCTAGTTCAGAAATTGTAGCATTTTTCTTTAACAATCTTAAAACTATCTTATCTCCATATATATTTCTTTGTGAAGATACACGAATATTATAGTCTGGATAATCAGTAATTCTTCCGTCTTGTGATTCTTGTTTTTCTTGGAACATATTAGATATTGCTTTTAATCTACCTATAACTTGTGCCTTGTATTTTTCTTCTATAATACCATAAACAAGTAATTCGCCATCTACTCTCATACGTATTCTAAGTCCTTCACTTGAAGGCTCAAAATGTATATCACTTGCTCTTTTCTCCATAGCTTCTTTTATTATTTTATCAACTGTTTTTGTTACATCTCCAGTTAGCGGTATAATTAAAGCTTTATCTATAACATCAAAGTCTAGAGCTTCATCCACTAGAATTCCAAGTGTAAGATATTTTTCTATTTTTAAGCCTTTCTTTTTAATTCTAGTTTCAACTTCCTTCATTACTTCTTTATCATCCAAATCAGCAAAAGCTATTTTTATAGTTTCTTTATCGGCAAAAAATGGTAATACCTTGTTCTTTTGTATAAATTCCATAGGTAAGTATTTTGTTGGAGATACTTTTAGTATACTTTTAGATAATACTATAGTTTTACAATCAAGCTTTTCGCCCAAGACATCTAATATTGTTTTTGCAGGTACAATACCTAAAACATAAAGTATCTCTCCAAATTGTAATTCTGGATGAGTTTTTTGATATGAAATAACAGTATCTATATCATTTTCAGTTATTACACCTTTACTTAATAATTCAACTCCTATTGGTCTTTTCCTTAAATCCACTTTTATTCCTCCTTAATTCTTATATATATACAAACTAACCTTCTGGTGGCGTATAGGCCTCTTTCATCATTAAAATGTCATTTTCATAATTTTGATTATATATATTTATAATTTCTCTAGTATATGTTAATTGTGATATATTAGACGTTCCAGTTCTCAAAAGTATATATGATATTATTAATGCAAACGCCATAATAGCAAATATTACATATAAAAGTGCTGAACCTCGTTTATTTTTCATTCTGCCCAACCTCCTACTGCATACATAACAATTTGTGGCTGATATACAACCTCGCCAATTGCCAACCTTATATTTGTTCTTAATGTATTACCTACTGCTCTAAATTGTAATGTATCAACATATTCACACGCAGTAATTGTACCGTCTACAGATGTATATTTAATTACTTTATTCGTACTATCATATTCAAACATACTAGAACCACTAGATGTATATATAACTACTAAACCATCACTTATTATTTGTACAGTAGGGTTTTCGCCTAATACTTCTAGAAAAAACATATTAAATTTTGTATATTGCTCAAACATTTTTGTTGTCTTTACAAAATTATTCGAATCGCCTAAAATATTTGCATTAAACGCTGCTATAATACCAATAATAATCGTCAATACAAGTACATACATTGTTAGTGATGTTATGCTTACTCCTTTTTTCA
This sequence comes from uncultured Clostridia bacterium, assembly GCA_944393615.1. GTDB lineage: Bacteria > Bacillota > Clostridia > TANB77 > SIG350 > CALYAQ01. Next base: position 19,758 of record CALYAQ010000106.1, on the reverse strand, counting down.
TTAATATTCTTCCTTTCAAATAAAGCCTAAGTTACTGGTATCCAAACTGGAGGGTTGTATTTCAATATGTTTACACACATACTGTCACTTTCATTCCATGATATGGTAACCTTCGCAGTCTTATATTCAAGAGCATTATATTCTTCAATAGTAACTTCTACTGCAATATTGAATGTATATGATGATGTAGTATGTGTATCTAACCAATCAATTACTTCATCATAACTTTGTGCCTTAACTTGTTCAGCTGTTTTTATTAATAAATTAGTTGCTATCGTATTTTGCTGTACATCTCTAACATTCCTAAAAGCATCATAATATAGCGCTGTATTAAATACAATGTAACCTGTTAACAATATTAGAGCTACTACAACTTCAACCAATGCAATTCCTTTTCTTTTACCTATATTCAATGTTTATCACCTATTTCAAAATATAGCTATATATAACATCATTACTTATTAACACTAGTACAAATATACTAATTAATGACATATACATAATATATTTTTTGTCTGTTTTGAAAAAATATTTTGATATTATTCCAAATATTATTCCTAAAGCCATAACAATTGTTGTTATTTCTATTCCAAATAAATAGATTAAAAAACCAACAAATATTATTGTACCAAATGCATGTGAATATTTTTCTTCCAATTCTTCATTCTTAAAAACAAATTTACTAATAATTAAATATGCAATTAATGCGATTATTAAAAATACACTTGTTTCAAAAAAGAATTCCTCAAAATTAGCATTATCCACAAATACTAAATATATTGTTCTAATTAACATACCAAATAAGATAACTGATACATTAATATTTTTACCTATACCCATAGTTATGCAAAGCACACTTACGATTAAAGTAGTATATGCATAAGTTATAAAGTCAATTAATGTTGATGTAACTGTAATATTCATTGCTAATGCAACTAAAACAAATACTACACCACTTAATAATTCTAGGCATATATATATAGGTTTGATAGGCTCTTTACAATATCGGCATTTTCCACCAAGGAAAATATAGCTTAATACTGGTATTAGGTCCCAAAATTCTAATCTATGGTTACAACTTGTACAATGAGACCTTACATATATTATATTTTCTTTTCTTGGTATTCTATACACCGCTAGTGTAAAGAAACTACCAAAGATAGTTCCTATTATAGCTAGGATAATATATAAAAATGTATTCACTTTTTAATCACTCCTATTATGGTCTACGAGGCATATACATGTATCTATTTGTATACGCCTCTTAGACTTAATTTTAATAATTGTTTAAGTATAACACTTTTAATGTGCATTACCTAACTTTTTATATCTTTATAGTTTCTAATATCATTCAATTATGCTGCTATTGTTGAAGCACCTGTAGCTACTTTACCTGTTGCGTCTACAATACAAGTTTTTAATGCATCAGCACTTACACCTAATTTAGTAGCTGCATCACTTGTCCATACTTTTGTACCAGTGTTATATACTGTTGCTAATGCTGTTGCAACTGTTGGTACTGATGCTGCTTGTGCATTATCTGCTATATAGTTCATTACATATATTGTTACTGCATCTTGCACTACTTGAAGATTATAAGCTGTTACTGCTGATTGTGCATTTTGTGGTGCATTTACACCTGTTATAATTACTGCTGCTGTTAATATTATTAATACTATAATTGTTATTACTAAAGCAACTAATGATATACCTTTTTTATTCATAATAAATTCCTCCTTGAAATTTTGTATTAATACAGATTACTGTATATTATGCTTTTGTTACTTTACCTTTTCCATCAACTTTATAACCATCAGTAGAACCAATTCCTAAAGCTGCTGCTGCTGAACTTGCAAAAGCTGTTGCTGCTGTATCTGTTGTTACAGATGTACCAGTTAATATAGCTACTGCGTCTGCAACTGTTGGTACTGATGATGCTGTTGCATTATTAGCTATATGATTCATTACATATATTGTTACTGCATCTTGTACTACTTGAAGGTTATAATCTGCTACTGCTGATTGTGCGTTTTGTGGTGCATTTACACCTGTTATAATTACTGCTGCTGTTAATATTATTAATACTATAATTGTTATTACTAGTGCTACTAGTGATATACCTTTTTTATTCATAATAAATTCCTCCTTAAAATTTTGTAATAATACAGATTAATGTATATTATTTTTTAGCTACTTTACCGTCTGTACCTACTGTGTAATTAGCTAAAGTAGTTGCTGCCACCCCTAAATCTGCAGCTGCATTTGCAGTCCAAGCATCGGCTGTATAAATTGTTGCTACTGCTGTTGCAACTGTTGGTACTGATGCTGATGTTGCATGATCTGCTATATAATTTAAAACATATATTGTTACTGCATCTTGTACTACTTGATCGTTATAATTTGCTACTGCTGATTGTGCATTTTGTGGTGCATTTACACCTGTTATAATTACTGCTGCTGTTAATATTATCAATACTATGATTGTTATTACTAAAGCAACTAATGATATACCTTTTTTATTCATAATAAATTCACCCCCTTTAACGTAATAAATTAAACACAATTTTATATTTTAATGAGATATAATTATCTCCAGTTAAACTTTTGGTTATGGCTCTATAGGAACCTCTACTGGTGGGAAATACTCTTGTTCGTCCATTATTTCTTCTCTATTATCTTCCATAGAACCAAATGGATTATCCCTACCTTTATAAAATTCTTTTAAAGCTTCATATCTATTTAAGTCTTCTTTATCTACTGAATATTCTTGTATTGCTAACCATTGTCCATTTAATTCATTTTCATCAACATCATAGTAAGATGTATCTATACCATCATATTGTTTTTGTACTATTTCTACTGGTTCAGGTGATATATATACATACGCTGCAAATGCAATTGCACCAACCGCAAGTATCCAAACTATTACAGTAATAATTCCTTTTAGAATTTCTCCACTTTTTGGCATTGTATTTTCTCCCCCTTACATTACAACTTTTATATCTTTTACAGTAAATGTTGCTTCAACCATATCTCCGTTAGGTACTATAGTTATATTTTGAGCTTTAAACTGTAAATCTAAATCTATTAAAATGTCATATATATAATTCTTTATTGCTAAATAATCTCCAGTTAATTTAATTTCTAAATTTTTTGAAGCACCTGTTGAACTATTGTATAAATTATATTTTGCATCTAAATTATTATTTCTAGCTACTAAATCTAGTTTTATCCATAAAAATTCTATTGGATATTGCTTGTCCCTAGTTAGCTCTAGTAATTCTTCATAAGAGCTATACGCTTTCAATTCTTCATAAGAACTTTTATTTCTTTCAAAACTTGTTTTTGCTGTTTCTAAACTTTTTAGTGATGTTTGATAAGTGTTATTAACTAGATTATCGTAATTTGTTATTTTACTTTCATATTCTTTTTGTTCAGCAATCATTTCTTTATAGGATAATATTTGAAAGTTTGCTACACTAGTGCCTTTAAATATACACAAATATGCAAGTACTAATAGAACAATTATACAAATATATGCTAATATTTTCTTTATCATTTTATCACCCCGTTTATAACAATTTTTTGAAGTGAAGCTCCCTCAACTAATGATGTATTTATATTAGTCATAATTTCTTCTGTCTTTAGTGAAGATATTAAGAACCCTAATGGAGCATAAGTGCTACATTCTGCCTCAATACTTACATTTGAATCATTGATAGTTAATTTTGTCAACACAACTTCATCTGGCATTACTAGAGCTATTCTTGTAAGCAGACTTGGTACATCGTTCGACAAACCATTAATTTGATCCAATTGACTTGCTAACATTCTTATATTATTTTGTAATGTTAAATACTTTTGTGAATTTATATTTATAGTTTGTGTATCAGCATTAATTTGAGTTATTATAGCATTCAAATTAGCTGTACCTTCATCTATTTTAGCAACATTTCTATCATATTGAGCTTTTAGTGCTGTAGTAGTTGCAATATATGCTGTTATTGATAATATAAGTATTGTTATTAAAGCTGTTGGCAATACACCTATTGATTGTTCTGAAAAAGCAATCTTTGTTTTAGGTTCTTTTGGCTTTTTAGGTTTTTTCTCTCCTTTTTTAGGTAGCTTTGCCAATATTTTACTAATATGTTTATTATCTTTTAATATTGTTTTTGTTTCTTCTAATATATTTACAGTATTGAAATTAATATTTTCTTTATCAAATTTAGTTGGCGAAATAGCTAACGCTATAGCTCCATTAACCTCTATTAATTCCTTCATTTTCTTGCTTGCTTCTATGTTGTTAGCCAAGAAATGAGGTTTTAATCTTTCTACAGTTATACCACCTATTTCATTTTCTAAATATAGGTCAATATCATTTATTATAACCGCTGAACCAGTTAAATAGATTTTGTTTATTATACCAACATAATCATTAAGTTGTGTTTTAATTCTTTCTGCTATATCATATAATATTGGTGTTATACTTTCTATGTCAGCTGTCAAATCTCCTTCATCACTAACAGCATTTTTAGAAGGTCTTCCTCTTTTTTTAGTAGGTTCTGCAATCAAATCATTAAGAAGCATTATTTGTTTGCATGCACTATACGCTTTAGAATAAGACTTGTATGTTTGGGTTAATTTCGAAAGTATATTACCCATTCCTAAATTTATATTTATAATTTTTTTGACTTGTCCCTTAACTATAATAGTTAACGTTGTATAAGTATCTAAGTCTAATATTGCACAATTAGTTTGTTCTTGTAAATTCAACAAACTTAAATTTGCTAAACTTATTGGTAGTATTTTATTAACCTTGTTATTTAATAGTTGCTTAGGTTTAGCTATTAATGTTTTATTACTAGCAATATATATAACTTTGGTTGCATCCTCGTCAGTATCACTTTTAGTTTTTATAAATCTAGTTTCAAAAACACTTGGTTTTAAATCTCGTGGAGTACAAACCTCTTCTGCAAACATTAATTTTAAATGTCTTTTTAAATTTGCATAATCCATTCCTGCAAATGTTTCAAACTCATAATAAGATTCACCATTTAAGTTAATAGATATTTCTGCATCAAAGCTATATGTCTCTTTTATAATTCCTTCAATAGCCATTTGCAAGTTATCATAAAACATAACACCATAAGTCTCTATTTTAGGTTCTTTATTTTCTTCTTTTAATACTTTAGCATATCGAATATAGTTATCATCAATATGCAATCCTAAACAATATGACATATTTATTCTCCTTCACTTTTTACATTCTTGATATAAATGTTACAAAATGTGCATAACTTAATTTTTCTGTTAACATCAAGTTATGATTATATCCTCTTAAAACATCATAATATCTATAATACCCAACTGTTACTCCTGTTGAAAAAGTTGAGCCTTGTGCAACTGTATAATAATATACTAAATTCAAAAATTCTTCTCTTGTTATTTCTCCATAATATGGTATTAATTTGTATTGTATAAATAAATCTGCATTTTTGGGTTTAGCAACATATACTTGTTGTTTATAGCTGTAATCATATATCTTTGTATATAAAAGGTAATTCATCATATTCAAATAATATTCTATTGATGTCTTTTCTGCTTTTTCAAAATATTCAGAATTCTTTTGTAATATGTTTCTTGCATTATCAATTAAAGCTACAGCCTTTTTATACTCTCCATTTGTTAACCAATCTTTCATAACATAACTCGTTAACTGTCTATCTGTTGCAACTAAAATATAGTTGTCTGCTTTGTAGTCATCCATTTTAAAATATGAATCATAATAATCTTTTGGAGTCACATCTATTAAATCAAAATACTTGAATAACATTGTATAAAAATCGCTTGGTGTTACGTTTGACAATAATTGGGAATTCGATTTTTTTCCAATTATCCCCTGTGAATTAGCCCAAACGTATGCGTCGCTATACCAACTTGCATTTGCTGTTACCGGTATTGCAACTATAATAGTTATCAACATTATCATAACAATTTTTTTCATATTATAACACCTTTCTTCAAAATTTGCTATTATTTTTTATATACTTATATTTTATACAATATAATGATAAAATCAAGAGATTTTATTCATTTTTTCGTTTTTTAATATTTCTGTAACATTGGTGTAACAATACAGAAATATTTTGTAGAAAAAAAATAGTAATATTCTCTATATATTACTATTTTGCTAAATTTATCAAATTTTATTCATTAGTTTTATATAATTTAAGCTTGTTATTTTTCATGCAATTGTGACATATTACGCAGCCTTTCTATTATTTCAACTAGACTCTCTACAACATAATCAACATCATTAACTGTATTTTCTTTGCCAAATGTTATCCTTAAAGACCCCTGTGCAAATTTACGCTCTAAACCGATTGCAGTTAATACATGTGATGGTTCTAACGAACCAGATGTACACGCAGAGCCACTAGACGCACATATCCCTTTTATATCTAGCATTAACAATAAAGATTCTCCTTCTATACGTTCAAATGAAAAGTTGGCATTTCCTGGTAACCTGTTTGTTCTATGTCCATTTAATCTACAATATAGTATACGCTTTTCAACATCTTCAATATATTTATTCCTTAAGTTTAACAAATGCATATTATATTTATCAAAGTCTTCATACACCATTTCTATTGCCTTACCTAAACCAACAATACCCGCAACATTTTCAGTTCCAGCCCTTTTACCATTTTCTTGATGTCCACCGTTTATAACACTATCAAACATAATACCTTTTTTAACATATAAAGCTCCAACACCTTTCGGTCCATAAAATTTATGTGCTGACATTGACAATGCATCAATATTTAATTTTTGCACATCAATTCTTACATTACCGATAGCTTGAACAGCATCGGTATGGAAATATATACCTTTTTGTTTTGCTATATTCCCTATAGCCTTAATATCTTGTATAGTACCAATTTCATTATTAGCAAACATAATTGATATTAATATAGTGTTATCCTTAATAGCATTTTTTAATTCTTCTAGCAGTATCAAACCCTCATTATCAACATCTAGATATGTAACTTCAAAACCTTCCTTTTCTAATCTTCTACAAGTATTTAATACTGCCGGATGTTCAATTTTAGAAGTTATTATATGATTACCTTTTTTCCTATTTGAATAAGCAATACCTTTTATTGCCAAATTGTCGCTTTCACTTCCACCTGCTGTAAAATATATTTCCTTTGGGCTACAATTAAGTATATTAGCAACCTGCTTACGTGCATTATCCACAGCCTGCTTACTTTCTCTACCTATGCTATATAGTGAAGATGCATTTCCATATTTGTAAGTTAAATATGGCATCATTTCATCTAACACATTTTTATCAAGCTTTGTTGTTGCCGCATGATCTAAATATATCAACTTATTGCTCATAACCCCTCCTTATGTTAAACATTAAATCTAAATAACACAACATCTCCGTCCTTCATAATATATTCTTTACCTTCAGAACGAACTAGACCTTTTTCTTTTGCAGTTACCAACGAACCACAATTTATTAAGTCATTATATGATATTACCTCAGCTTTAATAAAGCCTCTTTCTATATCAGAATGTATCTTTCCTGCTGCTTTTGGTGCTTTAGTCCCTTCTTTTATAGTCCATGCTCTTACTTCTGGCTCGCCCGCTGTTAAAAACGATATTAGTCCTAGTAATCTATAGCACGCTTTTATAAGTTTATCTAAACCAGATTCTGATAAGCCAAACTCTTTTAGCATTTCCTTTTCATCTTCTTCATCTAAGCCTGCTAATTCTTCTTCAAATTTTACACATAATGGTATTACTTCTGCATTTTCTTGTTTTGCAATTTCTCTTAAATTATTAACATTTGCATCATTATCTGTATTTGAAAGTTGTTCTTCCGATACATTAGCCACATATATTACTTTTTTTGAAGATAATAAATATAAGTCTTTTAGAGTTTCTTTTTCATCTTCAGATAATATATCAAAATTTGCTTTTTTCCCATTTTCTAATTGTTCTTTTATTTTATTTAAACCATTTATTTCTATTTGGTACTTCTTATCGCCCTTTGCCATTTTTATTGCTTTTTCCATGCGTTTTTCAACTGTTTCCATATCAGCAAACATTAATTCTAGATTTATTGTTTCTATATCTCTTTTAGCATCTATACTTCCATCTACATGAACAACATTTGAATTTTCAAAACATCTAACAACATGAACAATTGCGTCAACTTCTCTAATATGCGATAAAAACTTATTACCTAGTCCTTCTCCTTTACTAGCTCCCTTTACAAGTCCTGCAATATCAACAAATTCAGTTACAGCATAAGTAACTTTTTGTGGTTTGTATAATTTTGCCAAGTTATCTATTCTTTCATCTGGTACAGTCACCATACCTATATTAGGCTCTATTGTACAAAATGGATAATTTGCACATTCCGCTCCTGCCTTTGTTATTGAATTAAACAACGTACTTTTTCCTACATTTGGTAGTCCTACTATTCCTATTTTCATTTTCTACACTCTCCTATATATTATATTACACCAAAAAACCATTATTCTTTAAATCTTCATTTGGTGCTATTAATGTTAATTTATCATTTTCTTGTATAACATAATCTGCTGTTGGTAGTACCTTAATATTTTGATTTTCCTTTTCTATGCAAATCAAATTAATATTATATTTAGCCCTTATATTCAAGTCAACAATCTTTTTACCAATCCAATTGTGAGGTGCTAACACATCAACAACACTATGCTCATCATCTAAGTCCATACTTTGTATTACATTTGGAAATACAATACTTTTTGCAATTTTAATTCCCATATCTTTTTCTGGTTCAATAATTCTATTTACACCTAACATTTTTAGAAACTTGGTATGAGTTGCATCTCTCGATTTAGCAATAATATATGGTACTCCTAACTCTTTTAAGAGTAGAGTTATCATTGTACTAGCCTCAAAATCATTTCCAATACCTACAACTGCCACATCATAATTTTTTATATCTAATTGTATTAAATTATCTTTATCCATTGCATTTACTTTTGCAACATATTGTATATATTGAGCGGCCTCATCTACTAATGTACTTCTTTCATCAACAGCCATAACATCACAATCATATTTAGATAATTCTTTTAATACACTCATTCCAAATATACCCAAACCAATAATAATCACTTGCTTTTTTTTACTCATATTTTTCTCCTATCCTACAATAATTTTTTCTTCTGGATAACGTATATCCTCAGATATCTTTGGTCTAGAAAAAACGAACGCTAATGCCATTGTAATTGTTCCAACTCTTCCTAGATACATCAACAACATTATATTTAATTTTCCAATATCAGAAAAATCACTTACTAGTCCTGTCGTTAAACCAACATTACCTATTGCAGATACAACTTCAAATCCCAAATCTAATACATTATTATCGTCACTAATAGTTAATGCTGTTATACTTATAACTATTACAATCAAGTATAGTGTTAAAATTGCAAAAGACTTTATTACTGTTTGAATTGATATCTCTCTTGAAAAAATTTTAGTATGTTTTTTCCCTTGTAAAAACCCTAATATAGCTATAAATATTATTGCTAATGTTGTAACCTTTATTCCACCTGCTGTTCCACCAGGTGCTCCTCCTATTAACATTAATACTATTATACCTATTTTACATGCATCTGTAAATAGTGAAACATCTATTGTTGAAAAACCTGCTGATCTTGGAACAACAGAATAAAATGCTGATGTTAGTATTTTATCTTGTGTTGTCATAGTTCCAATGGACTCATTATTATTAAATTCCGTAATATAGAAATACGCGAAACCTATTACAATTAATATAACTATCATTATTAATACCAATTTTGAATGTATTGCAAATGTTGAACATATTTTTCTAAAAAAATATTTATTATTCCTACCTTCTTTAATCTTTGTACATATATCGTCAAAAACTATAAAGCCTATTCCACCTAATATAGCTAACGCCATAATAGTTACATTTATACTTATTGAGCTTTTAAATTCAACGTAATTTCCTATACCAACTATATCAAAACCCGCATTGCAAAAGGCTGATACTGAAGTAAATAACGACTTAAACAAGCCTTGGCCAATTCCAAATTCAGGCATAAAATAAATGCTAAATATTGCCATACCAATTAACTGTACGGATAAGGCGTACTTAAATGCTCTTTTTACTAATTGTGTCATAGTTCCCATATTATCCGTATTTAAGCTTTGCCCTATTAAGTACCTTTCTTTTAATGATAGTTTTTTATGCATGAATATAAGGAAAAGTGATATTAAAGTTATAAAGCCAAGTCCCCCTATTTCAATTAATACCATTAATATAACTTGTCCATAAATATTAAACTGTTGTGTAATTGGTACTACATTATGTCCAGTTACACATACAGCAGATGTCGCTGTAAAAAATGCATCTAATAAGTCAATGGGCTGATTATTGCAAAATGGTAATGATAATATTAAACCTCCAACTAAAATTGCTATTATAAAGCCTATAACAATTATATGTATTGGAGAAAAACTATACTTAATTCTATTTTTTTGATTTACTTTCACATTGTTCTCCTTACATATTATTTTGTCCATTTTTACAAGGAAAATTCTATCATATTTATAGAAAAAAAACAATACCATATTATATAACAAAAATGAAAGCAAACTTTTTGTGTCTACCTCCATTTTACCATTTTACTGTATGCAAGTTCTATCTTTCTTTTGATTATTTAGTATATAGCTCCTTTTTTATATATACCTGCTTTTTACAAAATGTAAGGCTATATAACCATATTTCTTCTACTCCCTTATTTACTAATTTTGCTCCATACTTTCTATTATGTATTTGTTCCATTCCTGCATTACATGTTTTTTCCATTTCCTCTTCTTCTTCACATTCTTTTAACTCAAATATATATCCTTTACTTAAATTTTTATTATACATTACATAATCTGCTCTTCCATATCCACTTTCCAATTCTGCCTCTCTTATATATTCCTTTGGCATATATGTCATTAGCATATAAAATAATCCTGCATAAAACGCTTCACTATTAACAAAATAGCTTATTTCTCCTATTAATAAATCACTCAAATTATTTTTAAATTCATCTTCGTTATTTTCTATTATTGCTTGACATACTGCTTGCACCAATTCATTGTGGCTAAACATTGGATACCACCTTGCTTGCATATCTTCGACTACTTGTCTAGTCTCTAAATTTGGTATTCTTAACTTTACATACTGTCTATTATCTTTTTGGTATAACACATCTACTGTTAAATATCCTGTAAATAACATTGTATTTAAAAATGCGTTACAATTACTCTTCAATTCTTCATATACTGTTTTTTCGTCTAACTTTATGCTAAACGATTGACCTTTTAATAAATTGTCGATTATCTCTACTATTTTTGCTGTTACCCCTTCTGATGCCAAACTTAATAAATTTGTGTTCCCTGTATTTACCCAATATGGCTTTGTAATTCCTTTTTCATATATACAATTTAATATACTCCATGGGTTAAATATTTCTAATTTCTCTATTTCTTGTTTTGCTGTTCCGTCTTCGTTTATTTCTTGTTCTTCACAATTAAAATAATAACCGTCATACCATTTTACTATTTGTTCATACTTATGTTCCATTTCATAATATTTTAACAATTCTCTTACTTCTTGTTTTGTAAAGCCAAAATATTCTCCTGATATTGGACTTACTACCGAATATGATTTAAAGTGATTTAATTCACTAAATACACTTTGTTGGCTCATTCTTAGTACTCCTGTTAATACTGCTATTTTTAAATATTCATTATCTTTCAACCCTGCACTTAAAAATGAACGTATAAACCCTATTGCCTTATCTAAAAAACCTTTTGCATGTGCCTTGTTTAATGGTGCATCATATTCGTCTATTAAAACTATTACTTCTTGATTATAATATTGGTGTAAGCAATTTGTTAAAAATTTTAATGAATTTTGGTAATCCACTTCACTAGCTATTCCTTTCATTATTTCATTATATTTTTCAAATTGGTAATCCTCAAGAATATTTCTTATGTTTTTTTGTTCTTCATATATTTTAGATATTATACTTTTTAACTTTTCATACATTTGTTCCCAAGTATCAGCCGTTGTATCTTTTAGTGATATAAATATTACAGGATACTTGCCTTGATATTGCATGTATTCAGGTAAATTGTATATATATAACCCTTCAAACAACTTTTGGTTTTCCTCTTTTTTGGTTATATCAAAAAAATCTCTTAACATATACATATTTATTGTTTTTCCAAACCTACGTGGTCGCAAGTATAGTTTTGTGCCCATAAAATTATCTAATATTTCTTTTATCAATTTTGTTTTATCCACATAATAGAAATCTCCTTCTATTATCTCTTTAAAATTCTTTGCTCCTATTGGTATCGGCTTTTTTTTATCCATTTTTATCATCTCCCTTGTTATTTTTTCAGTATAAATATATTATATATTATTTTCCAACTTTTAGCAAGTGAAAAAATTAAAGATGCTAATTACTAACATCTTTTTTATTCTTATCCTCCCTTAATTTAATCAATGCACCTATTGCATCTCCCAATAATGTTATTCCAAAATACGCTACAATATATACCCATGCAGATGTATTGTAATATAGAAAAATAGTTATTGCAAATAAAACCGCTACAAGTATTATATATATAATATCAAAGCCATATTTTGAACCATAAATAATTGACACCCCTAAACATAATGCTGGAAACAATGCTAGTAAAACTATCATAAACGCTCCTGTATTAGAAACAAACAATGGTATTACAAAAAACGCCACTGCCAACACCAATAAATATAGTAACATTTGTTTTAACTTATCCATAAATCCTCCTATACTATTTCTTAGTATACTCAACAAACGAAAAATTAGTATCTTTTTCTTTATCTTTATTCAATACTTTTTCATCCCATTCTTGTAATTTTATTTCAGGAAAATATGCATCCGCTCCTTCTACACTTTTATCAACTTTAGTTATATACATTTTTTGTGCATAATCCATAAATAAATTAAACATTGACTCTCCACCAACTATATACACATCTTTTTTTTGGCTTAATTGTCGGCACTTTTTTATTAAATCTAGTACATTGTCAACAACCGTTACATCTTTTCCCAATTGTTTATTAAATTTTCTTGTTTTTGACAACACTATTTTTTTTGTATTATCTAATTCGTCAGGTAATTCGTTAAATGTATTTCTTCCCATAACTACAACGTTACCCTCTACCTCTTGTTTGAACTTATCCTTATGGAAATCTAAACTCCATAAATTTTCATTATCTTTTCCTATTTCATTATTATTTCCCATTGACGCCATTAATATTATCATTTTATCACCTTTTTTATTAGTATATACCATATTATATCCATATTAACTTTTAAAGTCAATATACATTTAAACTCTAAATAGATAGTATGGTATATAGTATATGTTACCTTCCTTTTTGTATATATCTTTTGTCACAACAATACCATAACTACATCTATTATATTTATTATTAGCATTATCACTAATAAATCTTTTTATAGTTTCGAACATATTATCTTTTATTTCATTTCTATACTTAACCTCAATTGGTACAATATCTACTTTTCTATCTAAAACTATATCTATTTCTTCTTTATCTCTTCTGTAATAGAAAAAATCATAATTTTCTTTTTGAGATATATTTCGTATATTAAAATTAACCATAGATTCAACTAATAGTCCTTCTTCATCTAATCTTACTTCTAATCTTTTTAGTAAACCATTTCTAATACCATTATCTAGTATGCTTAATTTTTTATTTGCACGTACAATTTTTCCTATATTACTTGAATAATTATCAACAACATTTATTAAAAATGCTTGCTTTAAATATGTAAGATAATTTATAACTGTAGTAGTATCTATTCCTAATATCTTTGATATATTTGAATATGAAAACATTTGAGAATCATTTGCAGAAATATAGTACATAAGCTTTTCTAGCACTTCAGGAGACTTTATTGAATAAACTTCTAATATATCCTTATATATTCCTTTTTGTATTATATCCTCAATTAATCTTCTTTGCCATAATATGTTATTTGAATTTTCAAAATATTCTGGGTACCCTCCAACCAACATATATAAAGATAATATTTTTTGAAGCTCCATACATGTTGTTTTATCGTAATATATATTTTCTAATTCTTCAAAACTTTTTTCAATATTATTAAAATCAATCTTTGGTATATTATTATTCACATCACTTTTTACATATATTTTATAAAAGTTTACAAATTGTTCAAAATCTAAAGGTAATATATATATACTCTCTATTCTTCCTAATAATGATTCATTTGAATCTCTAAACAAATGTGTTGCTGAAGAACCTGTAATTATAAATTTTAAATTATATTTCTTATCATAATATAATTTAAGATATTTTTGCCATTTATCAATAAAATGTATTTCATCAATAAATATATACACTTTTTCTTTTAAATTTCTAATATCTTCAAACAATATATTAGAAAAATACGTATCTATCACTTTAGATAATGTGTTTTCCTGAGTTAAAAATAAACTTGGGTCATCCCCATTAAACATTAATATTCTATGAGCATTTACTTTTTGAACATTTAATAAGTAATCTATTACTTGATAAATTAAAGTTGATTTTCCAACTCTTCTAGGTCCAATAAGACTAGTAATTCGTCTTTCTTTTAATAAATATATAATATCATCAAATTCCTTCCTTTTATTTTGTGGCACAAGCTCTTTTGGAATTTCATTTGTTACCCACCATGTATTCATAGACATTAAATTTTCCGTTATATTCATTCTACCCCACCTTTATATACATATTAGCACTTTTATTGAATGAAGTCAACAAAAATAGTATATTTTGTTGGTTTTATCCAATATTTAACCCAACTTTTTCTTAGCCTGTAAATATCCTTGCTCATATACATAAGGAATTTTAGTTGCATCTAGTAGTTTAGTATTTTCTAAATTTATTTCTAATACATAATCAGCCTGCTTTGTAGACTCATAATTATTATCATGAACTAATATTTCAAAAGATTGAAAAACAACCCCAAATATATTTTCAATATTTCTATTATCGTTATTATTAAATGTAATAGCTAGTATTTGATTTGCATTTGTATTCATAAGTGGAGTTACAGGCGTATTGTCCCTTAAACCACCATCAACTAAAAGGTATGGCTCTATATATTTAGGCGAAAATATTCCTGGATAACTACAACTAGCCCTTACAATTTTTGCAATGTCACCACCTTGTATATATGTATAGCTATTATCATATCTCATTTTACCCAAATTGGTAAAATATATAAGTTTGCCTGTATATAAATCAACTGTAGGTATAAAAATTTTTGTTTTTATGTCATTTATATCACTTACTCCTTTTTCTTTGCACAAATTTCGTATAGCCCCTTCAATCATACTACCATTATTTAACCCCATTGCTTTTTTTATACTACCTATATTAAAAATATTATACTTAAATATACCTTTCGCAAATTGTCTTATATACTTATTGCATGCATCATATATTTCATCTGGAGTATACCCACAAGCATATAAAACAGCTATTATACTGCCACTACTACACCCTGATATGTAATCTATTTTTATATTATTTTCTTCTAGGTATTTTAGCACTCCTAAATGAGCAACTCCTTTTACTCCACCACCACTAAATGCTACTCCTAACGACATAAAAAACACACCTCCCTAATTTTATATTGGTCAGTGTATTATATTCAAATATTTATATTTTGTATCTTGTATTAATAAAATTTTATTTCTTTTGCGTTATTTAGTAGTCTCATTCTAGATATAAAGTCTTTGTTTGTATTTGAAGTTATAAGTTGTTTCATTAACTGTTCTATAACATCTGATGTATTAGAACTAGATAATGCTTTTCGTATATTACGCATACATTCTAATTCTTCTTGAGTTACTAACAATTCTTCTTTTCTTGTACCAGATTTATATAAATCAATAGCAGGAAATACTCTCTTTTCAGATAATTTTCTATCTAGATGCACTTCCATATTTCCAGTACCTTTAAACTCCTCAAATATTATATCATCCATTCTACTACCTGTTTCTATTAAAGACGTGGCCATTATCGTTAAACTTCCACCTTCTTCAATATTCCTTGCTGCACCAAAAAATCTTTTTGGCTTATACAAAGATGCAGGGTCTAAACCACCTGATAGCGTTCTACCACTAGCTGGTATTGTCAAATTATATGCCCTTGCCAGTCTTGTAATACTATCTAATAATATTACAACATCTTTTTTATGCTCAACTAATCTTTTACCTCTTTCCAACACCATTTCTGCAACTTTAACATGATGTTCTGGTTGTTCATCAAACGTAGAGTAAATAACTTCTCCTTTAATAGATCTTTTCATATCTGTTACTTCTTCTGGTCTTTCATCTATTAATAGAACAATTAATACTATATCAGGATAATTCGTTGATATACTATTTGCAATTTGTTTTAAGATAGTTGTCTTACCTACTTTTGGTGGTGCTACAATCATACCTCTTTGCCCTTTTCCTATAGGTGCTACTAAATCTACTAATCTCATTGTATATTCCCTTGATGTTGTTTCTAATCGTAATCTTTCATTAGGGTATATTGGTGTCAAATCATCAAAATTAGTTCTTTCTATTGATACATTTACAGGATCATTATTAACTGTATTAACATAAATTAGGGCTGGGAATTTCTCTCCTTCTTTTGCTTTTCTACTAATACCTGTTATCATATCCCCAGTTAGCAATCTAAATCTTTTTATTTGTAAAGGTGATACATATATATCCTTTGGTGTTGATAAATAGTTATTCCCTCTTAAAAAGCCATAACCGTCAGCCATTATTTCTAATATACCTTGGCATTCAACATCATCTTCATTATTTATGCACAATTCCTTTTTCTCACTTGGAATATGTTTTACTGTTTCTTTTTTGGTTTCTTCGCTTTTTTCTATTTTATCATTTTGCTGTTGTTCAGTAGACTTTATTAATTCTATTAAATCTGCTTTTTTTAGTTTTTCATATCCCGATAAATTCATTAATTTAGCTATTTGCTTTAAATCTGCCAAATTCTTTTTCGCCAAAGCCATTGCATCTCCAGTTACCTCTTTACCTTCATTAATAACTTTTACTTTTTTTACAACAGCTTTAGACTTAGTTTCCTTTTTCTTAATTTCCTTCCTATTAGTCAATTCAATTAATTGTATAAGTTCAGCCTTTTTTAACCCTTGATATCCAGATAATTCCAAAGATTTTGCAATTTCCTTTAATTCAGATAATGTTTTTTTTGTTAAATCCATACACTCCTCCTATATTTTAAAATTTAATTCTACATCTGATATATTATGATTTCAATTATTCATGAGATTTTAATTACTATGATTTATTATGAAAAACCATTTTTCATTTAAGTACCATTTGGTACCCTTTATAAAGAAGCTGTCCACCTAATAAAAAATATATTAGGCAACTTTTTTCTTTATAGGCTGTTGTTCTCAACCTTTATCCAACACAAAATCCTGTTTTGGACTATTTTTTTAGATGTTTTTCAATATATTCAATTTACCATTATTTTTTTAATATGGTATAACTTTCCTATTGTATAAAAAAAATGTGTAATAAACTCACATTCTTTTATTTGAACATCCTCTTTTTGATTCGAAATTTCTTTTGATATCCACTTGTCTTTCTTCACTATCTTTTAAAAATTTAGTTAAAATATCTTCAAAAGTTTGTGGTTTATTATCTTCTTTAGATTTATCAAATCTTTCAAAATTATTAACTTTCCTATCTCTATTAATTACCTTGTTTTCTTCTAATTTCTTAATTGATAGTGCAATTTTAGCATTATCTATAGAAATAACCTTTACTTTAACAATTTGTCCTTGTTTTAATACTGTATTAATATCTGAAACAAATTTATTTGATACTTCAGATATGTGTACCAATCCTTTTTGATTATTAGGCAGTTGGACAAAAACTCCATACTGCATAACATTCAATACTTTTCCTTCTAAAATGTCTCCAACTTGTATTGCCATAAAGAAACTACTTCCCCCTCACTAGTATCTACTTGAATCTATATAGATTGTTTCATTTGGCATTACTAAACCAAGTTTATCCCTTGCAATTTTCTCTATATAGTCATCAGAATTAATATTATCTTTTTCATTTAGTAGATCTTGATTTCTATATTCTTCTTCAACTTTTTTATTTTCATAATATGCATACTCTTTATCATATTTATTAAAAGTAATTTGTTGTGCAATTAATGTATACCCTACATAACCAACTACGCCCAACAATATTAACTTTGAAAACCATTTATTATTGTTAAATTTTCTCATTCGTGTAATCAACCTTTCAACATAATTTTAAGATTTCACTATTATTGTACTAAAATCCTACAAATAATGCAAGCATTTTTACAAAATTATTTGTTTTTTATTGTAATTTTTTCTACAATAAGTTTCAATGGTGTAAAAATATACACAAAAATGTTGACAAAACACTTACTTATTAATAGGAAATATAGAATATTACTAAATATAATTCCTATTAACATGTAAAATCTAAATTGCCCTGAATTTAGTATATACATTATATAAAATAAATAAACTCCCGAACATATACAGAATATAAAGTCTTGTATTACTACAACTACATTATTATGATTTATAATTTTTCGTATAATTCTAAACATGTCGAATAATATACCAATTCCCATTCCCATTAGTATACACATTAAAAAAGATATAAGTTCACTAGTTATATACATTATTAATCACCTATTTGAATAATCTTTGCAAAAAACTCCCTTTTTGATAGTTATCGCTATATGCAAGGCTTGAAATATTACCTTCTACCAACAATTCAGTATTGTCAAGATTCAATCTATTTAATCTTAAATCAGAACCTTTAATAGATAATAACCCCAATTGTGTATTAACATTAACCGTGCTTTCATCAAAATTTAATACATCATTAACGCCTGAAATATTCAGTTTTCCTCTATTTTCTAATATTACATTTTGAAGCACATCATTTTTTCTATCATCCACTTATACCGCCCCCTATACATCAAATACATATATATAATATATATTCTATAAGCATCTTTTTAGAACAAAAATATATGATAATTCGTAATATAATTAGAAAAAACGAACAAAACAATTCTTGAGAAAAAACAAATTATATAATACCTATCCAATTTGTCAAAAAAAATAAAAAAATATAGCCAATATTTTGACTATACATTTGTATTTAAGCTTTTTTTGATACTTCTACTAATTGTGCAAATGCTTTTTCATCTGTTATAGCTAAATCTGCTAACATTTTTCTATTGATATTAACACCAGCTTTTTTTAGACCATTTATCATTTTGCTATATGTAGTACCATTCATTCTAGCACCTGCATTTATTCTTGCTATCCATAATTTTCTGAAATCTCTTCTTTTTAATCTTCTTCCAACATAAGAATATGTCATAGATTTCATTACTTGTTGCTTTGCAGCTATATATCTTGTACTTTTACCACAGAAAAACCCTTTTGCTCTTTTTAAAACTTTTCTATGTTTCTTTTTAGTTATTAATCCTGATTTTACTCTTGCCATTTTTTGTCATCTTCCTTT
>CALYAQ010000105.1 GCA_944393615.1 uncultured Clostridia bacterium | reverse complement strand
AGTCTTTGCCCTAGATTATTATTTAGCTTGAAATGAACTTATAAATTGAACCGCCGTATGCCGAACGGCACGTACGGTGGTGTGAGAGGGAATAAATAAAATTATTATTTATTCTCTACTCGATTGATTTTTTCAAGTGAATTGATATAATGATAGTGAATTAAAAAGTATAAAAGAGTGAGAAAAATGGTAAAGCTTGAGGTGATAAAAAAGGAAAGGTATATATATACATTAAAAGATGAAAAATCAAAAGAATATATTTTAAATCTTGAAATATTAGATATGGAAAAAGGGTTAGAAGTAGGAGATAATATATATATAAGTAATGAGCTTTTAAAATATAGTGCAAATTATACATTTGGAAATTTGGATAATATGTATGGTAAAAGTAATATATCATTAAATGATATAGATGTGATAAAAGTAGTAAAGGATAATGAAGAAATATATTTGAAAAGGCTATATGGGTAGGAGGATAAGTATCTATGGAAAAAGAATTAAAAAAGATTAAAAAAGCATACGGAGAAAATTTTATGAAACTATGTAGAGAACTTTTTCCAACAATACTAGAAAATGAAGGTGAGTTATATGAAATATTATCAATATCATTTTCAACTAATAGCCAAACACTATATGCGGATATAGTTAAGAATGGTATGGAAGAAGAATTTAAAAATTATATATATAGTAAAATAGATGTGGAAAGTGAAGATAAAAAGATAGTTACAGGTAAAACCCCGTATGAACTTTTAGATGATGTAGGATATAATTTATATGAGTGCAATTCAGAAGAAGAAATACAATCATTTAAAAAATATTATAGACCAAAGGAAGAATTATGTACATTTAATGGTGGAAGATTAGATGACTGCGTAGTGTTTTTTGCAGTAAGAAAAGATGTAGAAGATATAAAGCGAGAAGATTTTGATAGCCCCAAAAGACAAGATAAATATGGAACATCAGTAATGAGTATACAGTTTAGTAAACAAGAAAGGTGTACAGTATCAATAAAAAATAGGTACAACCATAGAGTAAATAACCCAGATGCAACGTATGGAAATAATTTAGATAATATAGTATTTGGACTAGAACAAAGTTTTGCGAATTTGTTAAAAGAGCGTGGGTTGGAACTTAATAACAGTAATAGAGAAAAGTTAAATATGCCAGGATACACAGTAGCCGGAGACGGAAAATACTATAAATATAATCGTGAGATAAATGGTATATACTATTGCCCAGGAAATATAATAATTGAAAATGGTGTACCACGTAAATTAGAAAAACATCAAGAATTAGTAGACTACTTTATAATTGATAGTAAAAATAAAACAATAGAACTTTATGATAAGACAATAGAAGATAGCTTCCCAGATAGTTTAAGAGATTTAGAGAAAATAGAAATAGTAAAAGATAAAGAAAACGGTACAGGAGCAAGAGAAATTGTAATAAAGAAAAGTGGATATGAAGAACCAATAACAATAGGAATAGATAAACATAATAAAATGAGAAGTTATGAAAATAGTACGGTTCAAGAAATAGGAGATAGTTTTTGCGAATATTCTAAAGTAAGAAAAGTAAATTTACCTAATGCAGAGACAATCGGACGAGATTTTATGGGAGGCAACGAATACCTAGAAGAGATTAATATGCCCAAAGCAAAGGAAATCGGAGATTGGTTTTGCATGAATTCTAAAGTAAGAAAAGTAGATTTACCTAATGTAGAGATAATCGGAAATGGTTTTATGGAAAAAAGCGAATACCTAAGAGAGATTAGCATGCCTAATGCAAGAAAAATAGGAGATGTTTTTTGTAGGTACAGTAAAGTAAGGAAAGTTGATTTACCTAAAGTAGAGATAATCGAAAATAGTTTTATGGGCGGCAACCATGACCTAGAAGAGATTAATATGCCTAAAGCAAAGGAAATAGGAGAGGGTTTTTGTATGTGCTCTAAAGTAAGGAAAGTTGATTTACCTAATGTAGAGATAATCGAAGATGGTTTTATGGAAGAAAATCATGACATAGAAGAGGTAAATATGCCTTGTTTAAGAGAAACACCAAAAGACTTTTTGAACGGTGCAGTTAAATTAAGAAAAGTTAATTTACCAAATAATTCTGCAAATACAGTGATTAATGATATAAAAGGAAGATTAATGCAAGTAGTTAGCAAAAATGAAAATAAACAAGATTATTTGAAAGAAGTTTATAATTCTTGTGGTATACGTACAAGTGATATTGATAATGCACATGAAATAATAAATAACCAGCTACATAAAAATATGCAAGATAATGAAAGGGAAATGTAAAATATGGAAAGAGGAATTAAAGAAATATATTCAGAAGTTTTAAGTATATTAAATATGCTTGGAGAAGAATATATATGTAAAATACCTAAAAAGTTAATTAGAGTGATTGAAGAAGGGCGAAATAAAGCATATACACCAAAATATGATATAAATATTCCGATTGATAAACAAAATATATCAAGGGAAAGTTTAAGTATAATAGCACTATTTCATTTGAATTATTGGTGTAATTCTCAAGAAGAAAAAGAAGAATTAGAAAAAATATTTGCTGAAAATGAAGAAAAGTATAAAAAAGAACTTATGGAAAAATATAACCCTGATAATTTATTTAAAGAAGTAAGAGAAAAAGAGGCACAAAAGGCTGTGCAAAAAGAAATAGTGGCAGTGGAGAAAGAAAAATGGTATAAGACATTACTAGCAAAAATATTATATTTTTTTCAAAAGAAAAAATAGTAATAAAATTAGCCATGTAGTATAATCGATATTCTTCAATTAATATACAAATATTGCAAAATATATTGACAAACGTTTACATAATGTGATAATATATATTTGTATGACGACGTATAATTTAAAAAAAAGAGCCGAGGATGGAATTATTGTAATAACTTTTATAACAATGCTTGCCTTGGCAGTAATTGGCGCACTTTCAATTGTTGTACCACTCGAAAGTATTATTGAGCCTTCTATAGGACTTACAATCTTTAAATATATATGTCTATTTTTTGATTTAGTTTTTATTATTGTTGGAGCATATACAATAATTAAATCTAATTAAAAAATACATCTATTATGACTAAAGTATAATAAACTTTAGTCATTTTATATTGCAATACGTACAAACAATATGAATATATTAAATATTATGAAGTTAGTAATTTTAAAAAGAATTGGTTTTGTTCTTGTATGTATTGCTGAATTAGTGCTATTTTCTTTAGCATTTACGTTATTAAGCAAAATTAGTTGCTTATATAATATGGGAGTAATACTGTATATAGGATATATAGTATTAGTTTGTACCAGTATTATAGGAATGTGTGTTATATTTTTCTTTACTTTACCAAAAGAGTTTTAACAACAAATCTTCTTTTTTTAATTGACAAAAATGTAAAATTATTATATAATATTTATGTTAACAGATAAATTGTATGTTAACTTCATAAAATTATGGAGTAAAAAAATGACTGAAGAAGCAAAAAAACAGACTATTGAACAAATTAGTGAAATGTTAAGAGATTATTCCAAACAAGATGTAGAGAGAATTTTTGAAATTTTAAAGATTGTATCAGCAGAAAGAATTCTTGATATGGACAAAATGGAAAATCGGAAAAAGATTGCTGATAGATTAATTGTTATATCAATGGGCGTTAGATTTGAATATCCGGATGAATATGAAAGGTTTGGATGGCTTATTAAAGAATTATACAACTCTTTGCTTGATATAAAAAAACATGAATTTACTTTTAAATATTGGTGTTGTGCAAGAGATTATCAGGATTTCTTTAGATGTATAAGAGAACTTATGACAGAGTTTCCAGAGATTAGCACTAATGATCTTTTGTATGTAGGGGACAACACAATGACTTTAAAATGGTAATTAAAAATTGAGGTAAAAATGACGAAAAAAGAAGATTGTATTTTGGAAATTAATCAGTTACTTCAATCGTATGATGAAGCGCATATTAAGAATTTAGTTGAACTCTTAAATATGCTTTCCTCTAAAAGAATAACTGATATGGTAAATTGTACGAAAAGGGAAGAGATAGTAAAGGAAGTAGATAGGCTTTATCTTAAGTATAGAGATAATATATTGGTTTTGTACAACTCACATCTTAGGTATTTGGGTTATAGTCCTAAAAAAAGTGAAGAATTTACGGAAAATGTAATAGAATTGAGAAAGTGTTTACTTGACCCAGATTGTATTGGGTTTCATATGCATAAATTTGCTCCAATGGACAATTTAATATCTGAACTTATTCAACGTTTTGATTGTCTAGAGTATGACTTTGATAGAGATTTACTTAAATGGAAAAAAGATTTTTGAAAATTTAATATAAATTTTCATTTTTTTTTATTTTTTTATTGACAAAAACATATATAAGTGGTATCTTATTATATGCGATTAGCACTCATAAGTTTTAAGTGCTAAAAAGGTGGTGATATAATGTTGAATGATAGAAAAAAGAAAATACTTCAAACTATTGTAGAAGATTATATAGAAAATTCTCAACCTGTAGGTTCTAAAAAATTAGTAGAATGTTATGATTTAGGAGTAAGCCCAGCGACAATAAGAAATGAAATGGCAGAATTAGAAGAAATGGGTTATCTAGATAAACCTCATACATCAGCAGGAAGAGTGCCATCAACATTAGGATATAGGGTATATGTCGATTCACTAATGCAAACAAATGATTTAAAAGAAGAAGAAGTCTTATTTATCAAAAAAACTTTAGAAAATGAGATTATAGAAGTTAACGAAATTGTTAAAAATATTGGTAAAGCAGTTTCAGATATAACTGACTATACAGTGTTTTCAACAGGACCAGATGTAACAGATGCAGTAATTGAAGATGTTAAGTTAATATTACTTGGCAGTAATATGCTATTAATTGTAGTGCTTACAAAAGAAGGAAGTGTTAAAGAAACAGTTATAAACCTTTCTAAAACTGTTACAGAAGAAGTTATACAAAAGTTAAACGAAATTATTAGAATTAAATTAAAGGATGAATATGTTAAAAATATTAAAATTGATGTTTTAAAATATATTAGTAATGAATTAAGCGTTTATGTTGATATACTTTTTTCAATATTAAATGAAATAATGAAATTGATAAATGAAAATGATATAACTTTAGACGGAAGAAATAATATTTTTAAACATCCTGAATTTAAAAAATATGATTTAGCTAAAAGTTTTTTAGATGTATTAGAGGCAAAGCAATTAATTAAAGAGGTATTGCAAGTAGAGGATAAGGATGTAAATATATATATTGGCGATGAGAATGAACATTCTGAATTTAAAGATTTTTCTTTAATTACATTCAAATGTCCTGAAAATTTAGGAATAGTTGGTATTATAGGACCTACTAGAATGGATTATGCAAAAGTTTTATCAGTTATAAAATATATAAATCAAATATTAAAAAATAAATATAAGAAAGGTGGTTATGTAAATGGGGAAAAAGAATAATAAGTCGCAGGAAGAAATGAATAACAAGGCTCAAACACAAAATGATAATTCTACTGTGAAAAGTAATGAAGGTTGTGGGAATTTTGAAGAAAATGAAATATATGTAGATTTAGCACAATTGAGAAAAGACTTAGAACAAAAAGAGCAAGAGGCAAAAAATAATTTGGATAGTTTACAAAGAATAATGGCAGAATTCGACAATTATAAAAAAAGAACAATTAAAGAAAAAGAGAATATCTATACAGATATAAAAGCTGATATAATGTCTGATTTTTTAGAGATAGTTGATAATTTAGATAAAGCTTTAGAAAATAGTGACAAGAGCAATAATTTAACAGAAGGCATTGTACTAATACAAAAAAAGTTATTAGAACTATTGCGTAAGTATGGTGTTGAGGAAATAGAAGCTTTGAACAAAACTTTTGATCCTAATATACATGAGTCAATACAACATATTGATGATGAAAATTATGGCGAAAAAGAGATTGTAGAGGTTTATAGAAAAGGATATAAGTTAGGCGATAAGGTAATTAGATATCCTATGGTTAAAGTTGCTAATTAATGGATATAATAAAGTATAAACTTTATGTATATAGATATTTTAAGTACAAATATATAAATATATTTTGTAAAGATTTTTTAGGAGGAGAAAGAAAATGGGTAAGGTAATAGGAATTGATTTAGGAACAACAAATTCATGTGTGGCAGTTATGGAAGGAGGAGAACCGGTTGTAATACCAAATGCAGAGGGAAATAGAACAACTTCTTCAGTTGTTGCATTCTCAAAAAATGGCGAAAGATTAGTAGGACAAATTGCTAAAAGACAGGCAGTTACTAATCCGGAAAAAACTATCATTTCTATAAAAAGAGATATGGGTACAGATAAAAAGGTTAAAATTGACGATAAGTCATATACACCACCTGAAATATCTGCAATGATATTACAAAAATTAAAAATAGATGCTGAAAATTATTTGGGACAAACAGTAACACAAGCTGTTATTACAGTTCCTGCATATTTTAGTGATTCACAAAGACAAGCAACAAAAGATGCTGGTAGAATAGCAGGATTAGAAGTTCTAAGAATTATAAATGAACCAACTGCAGCTGCACTTGCTTATGGTCTAGATAAAGGGGAAGAACAAAAAATAATGGTATACGATTTAGGTGGAGGAACATTTGATGTATCTATACTAGATATTGGAGATGGTGTGTTTGAAGTTCTTGCTACAAATGGTAACAATAAATTAGGTGGAGATGACTTTGATGATAGAATTATAAAATACCTAGTTGAAGAATTTAAAAAAGACCAAGGTATAGATTTGTCAGGCGATTTGAGTGCAATGCAAAGACTTAAGGAAGCTGCTGAAAAAGCTAAAATTGAGTTATCAGGTGTTAATCAAACAAATATAAATTTACCATTTATAACAGCAGATACTAATGGGCCAAAACATTTAGATATAACTTTAACAAAAGCTAAATTTGAAGATTTAATTCGTGATTTAGTTGATGCAACTGTAGGACCTGTAAAACAAGCTTTATCTGATGCAGGCTTAACAGAAAATGATATTAACAAAGTACTATTAGTTGGTGGTTCTACAAGAGTACCAATGGTACAAGAAGCTGTTAAAAAGATTGTTAATAAAGAACCATACAAAGGTATTAATCCAGATGAATGTGTTGCGATAGGTGCAGCTATTCAAGGTGGTGTATTATCAGGAGATGTTAAAGATTTAGTATTGTTAGATGTAACTCCATTATCATTAGGTATTGAAACTTTTGGTGGTGTATTTACAAAATTAATAGATAGAAATACAACAATACCAACAAAAAAATCACAAATATTTTCAACTGCAGCTGACGGCCAAACATCTGTGGATATTCATGTACTACAAGGTGAAAGAGAAATGGCACAATTTAATAAGACTTTAGGAAGATTCCAATTGTCTGGAATTCCTTCAGCTCCAAGAGGTGTACCTCAAATAGAAGTTACATTTGATATTGATGCTAATGGTATAGTTCATGTTTTTGCTAAAGATATGGCAACTAAAAAAAAAAAAAAAATTGATATTACAGCAAGTTCAAATCTAACTGAAGAACAAATTAAAGATGCTGTAAAAGAAGCTGAGGCTCATGCTGAAGAAGATAAGAAGAAAAAAGAAGAAGTAGAAATTAGAAATAATGCTGATAGTATGATATATAATACTGAAAAATCATTAAAGGAAATTGGAGATAAAATTAGTGCTGAAGAAAAAGCTAAGATTGAAACTGAATTAGAAAATTTAAGAAAAGCTTTAGCAGGAACAGATACAGAGGCTATTAAATTAGCTAATGAGAATTTAACACAAGAATTCTATAAATTATCTGAAAAACTATATAGTCAAACTACAGCTAATAATACAGGTGCAAATGCAGAGGATAATAATCAAAATGCAAATGCATCAAATACTGGTGATAATGTCTATGATGCTGAATATAATGTTCAAGAAGAAGAAACACCAAAAGATGATGATAAAAAATAGAAAATAAGTATCTAAAATAAATTTATGGCACGTTGTAGCGTGCCTAAATTTTAGTATAAAACATGTCATATAATTTTTAGGAGGAATAATGGCTAATAAACGAGATTATTATGAAGTCTTAGGAGTAGGTAAAACTGCTACTGATGATGAAATAAAAAAAGCATATAGGAAACTAGCAAAACAATATCATCCTGATGCTAATCCTAATAATAAGGAAGAGGCTGAAAGAAAGTTTAAAGAAGTAAATGAAGCTTATGAAACGTTAAGTGATAAACAAAAAAGAAATATGTATGACCAGTTTGGACATGACGCAGCCAATGGCTTTAATGGCGGTGGTTTTAATGGCTATGGCAATGCTGGAGGTTTTGGAGGCTTTAGTGGTGTTGACATGGACTTTGATATGGGAGATATATTTAGTTCTTTCTTTGGCGGTGGTTTTAATACTTCTGCTAGAAGAAGTGGTCCACCAAGAGGTGCTGACGTAAAAGTTGCTATTGAAATTACTTTTGAAGAGGCGGCTTTTGGTACTAAAAAAGAAATAGTTATATCTAGAGAAGAAGCTTGTAGTAGCTGTGAAGGAACCGGTGCTCAAAAAGGTACTCAACCAATAACTTGTCCAACTTGTGGTGGGACGGGTCAAGTTAAATTTACTCAAAATACAATATTAGGTCAAATTATGAGTACACGTACATGTAATAGATGCGGTGGTGAAGGTAAAATTATTGAAAAACCTTGTCCAGAGTGTAAGGGTAGATCTACTATAAGAAAACAAAGAAAAATTACTGTTTCCATTCCTCAAGGAATTGATAATAACCAAACTATAACTATTAGGGGTGAAGGTAGTAAGGGACCTAAAGGCGGTGCAAAGGGAGACTTATATATTACTGTATTTGTAAAACCACATAGCATTTTTAAACGTAAAGGGGATAATATATATTCTGATGTTAAGGTGCCTTTTACTATTATGGCTTTAGGTGGAGAAATTGATATACAAACTTTAACTGGAATAGTTAAACATAAAATAACTGAAGGTACTCAAACAGATACTGTTGTTACATTAAAAAATCAAGGAATAAAAAATATTCATGGTAGAGGTCAAGGAGAGCATTTTGTAACCTTAATTGTAGATGTACCAAACAATTTAACATCAAAACAAAAAGATTTGTTGAGAGAATTTAATGAAACAATTGGTGTAAAAAACAAGAAAAAGGGGTTATTTAATTAATGGAAAAATTTTTTGTAGATAGTACACAAGTGTTTAATGATAATATACATATTAGTAAAGAGGATTCTAGGCATATACAAAAAGTATTAAGAAAACGAATTGGAGATAGAATATATATAACAATAAATCAATCTTCTACATTTTTATGTGAAATTATCAGCTTTGATAATGGTATTGTTATATGTCAAAAGATAGAACAGGTTTTAGAAAATACAGAAACTAATATAAATATTTCATTGTTTCAATGTATAGCTAAGTATGAAAAAATGGATGATATTATACAAAAGGCAACACAGCTAGGGGTAAAAGAAGTTTATCCAGTTATATCTAATAGGGTAGTAGTAAAGCTTGATGAACAAACAAAAATAAAAAAGGTTCAACGTTGGTCAAAAATAGCACAAGAAGCTAGCAAGCAGTGTAAAAGAATGACTATTCCTAAAGTGGAAAATGTAATATTTTTAACAAATATTTGCAATTATGCACAAAAGTATGATATTATATTGCTAGCATATGAAAATGATAAAACCAATTTAAAAGAAATATTACAAAGTTGCAAACAGGAAAATGTTAAAAACATTGGTGTAGTTATAGGTCCTGAAGGTGGTTTTGACATTGAAGAGGTTGATGAATTACTTAATTGTGAAAATATATGTTCTGTTTCTTTAGGAAATAGAATATTAAGAACGGAAACAGCATCGATTGCATTAATTAGTAATATTTTATATGAATTTGGGGAATTATAAAAGGAGGATAAAGCATATGGAAAATAATACAACAATAGATAATAAAAAGTTTAAAGATTTAGTGATAATTAATTTGGTAATGCTATTTATATTTGAATTCTTTTTGGGACTTGTATATTTTGAATGGAGCCAAAGTATAAATATAAAAATGAATTGCTTGATAGCTACAGGTATTATAACTGTAATAGCAATTGTTTTATTGGCACTTGGTTTTGGTAATAAAAGCAAAGAATTTATTTCTTATGGAATAGAGAGCATAGTATTAGCAGGTTTTACAATGTTTGCATATTATTCATTAACAAGTATA
This sequence comes from uncultured Clostridia bacterium, assembly GCA_944393615.1. GTDB lineage: Bacteria > Bacillota > Clostridia > TANB77 > SIG350 > CALYAQ01. Next base: position 5,084 of record CALYAQ010000105.1, on the reverse strand, counting down.
CAAGCACCAATTATGATTGGTAGTTTATCAATTTATACAGTAATACCATTTGCGTTATTCTTTATATACTATATTATAAAGCTAATTGTTATTGCTAGGAATAGAGGCTAGATTATGAAAAGTATGACTGGTTACGGTAAAGGGCAATTTTATGATAATGAAAGAAAATATATTGTGGAATTTAAATCTGTGAATTCTAAATATTTAGATGTTAACATTAAATTACCTAAAGCTTTATCGATGTTTGAGCAAGATGTTAGGACAGCTGTTGCTAGTTGTATTAGTAGGGGAAAGCTAGAAATAATTGTAACATTTGAAAATTATAGTGTATTAGGTAAGAAAATGCACATTGATGAAGCGTTTTTTGATAATCTTTTGCTTGAAACGAAAAGAATATCAGAGAAATTTAATATACAAAATGATATTAAAATGTCTGACATTATTAATTTTGAAGGAGTTATAGATTTTGTAAATGATGATGAAAGTAATGAGATACTTAAATCAGAACTTATTATATCATTAAATAAAGCTATTGAAAATTTTATTCAAATGAGAACTGCTGAAGGCGAACAAATAAAGCTTGATATTTTGAAAAAATTAGAAATTTTACAAACAAATATTGAAATGATCGAAAAATTATCATATAATATAGTCGACGAGTATAAAAATAAAATAGAAGGTAGATTACAAAAATATATGCAAGAGAAGGACATTGATCATAGTCGTATATTAACAGAAATTATTATATTTGCTGACAAAATGACTATTGATGAGGAAATAATAAGGTTTAAATCTCACATATTGCAATTTACTAAAGAAATTAAAACATCTGGTGCAATAGGTAAAAAATTAGACTTTATTATCCAAGAAATGAATAGAGAAACTAATACGATTGGTTCGAAAACAAACAATATAAATATTACGAACCTTGTAATAGTTAATAAGGCTATATTAGAAAATATTAGAGAACAGATACAAACTATCGAATAGGCGGTATATGTTATGAAATTGATAAATATTGGATTTGGAAATATTGTTTTTGCTAATAGGGTAATTGCTATGGTAAGTCCTGAATCGGCGCCAGTAAAAAGAATTATACAAGAATCAAGGGAAAAAGGTAATTTAATAGATGCAACTCAAGGTAGAAGAACAAGAGCAGTTATAATTATGGATAGTGACCATATTGTTCTATCTGCTAGTCAACCGGAAACAATAGCTGGTAGGGTGGATAAAGAATTAGCAGAAGAAATAAATACCAATGATGATGCTGAAGAATAGGAGATAAATAATTATGATAGTTAAACCAAATTTAACAAAATTATTAAAAAATGTTGATAGTAGATATACATTAATTTCTGTTATTGCAAAAAGATCTAGAGAGATAACAGGAACAGATAAAACATACGTAGAACCTGAAAATGCTAATACAGTTACAACCGCTGCTAATGAATTAGCAGAAGGTTTGATTACATATAAACATGGAGATGTTAAAGACGACCAAGAAGAAGTGGATAAGTAATATTATATAAAAGGCAATTAAGAACAAGAGGGTCGAAGACATTGACGGTCAAGAAAAGTTTTTTCATTTAATATATATGACAAAATAGTAAAGCTAGAGTAATATATAATTTATATTATTTTAGTTTTATTTTTTTCTAAAAAAATTTATTGACATTATGCTTTTATTAAGATATATTTTATATAGGATAAATGCAGAAAGGAAAGAGTAGATATGGAGAGAGTAAAAAATATAGTAATAATTAGTTTAGTAATAGTAGTAGTTGTTGTATTAGCAGGAATTATATATTTATCTATGCAAAATCAAGAAATAAAACCAAGTAATAATGACGTTATAAATAATGAACATCAAAATAATAATGAACCAAGTAATAATTCAACTGGTAAAATTGATGAAACAAAAGATATTGTATATGAAAAAATAGTAAGTCAATATAATGAATATACTGTTAGCTTGCCAGTTATAAATATTGATAATGAAGAAATAAAGGCGTTAAATGAAAAAATAATAGAAGATAATGGAGAATACCAATTTACAAATTATGAATATTTTACATATAAAGATATTGTATCTATATACATTTATTTGGGTATGCCTGCAGGTGATGGCTATGATATAACATATAATGTAAATACTGCTACGAATACAGTTATAGATAATAACAATGAATTATTTGAAACTTTAAATGTTGATGCACAAAAATATATGGAAAAACAAAAACTTGCAATTAGTAAATATTTTGAAAGTTATTGGACAGAAGAAATGACATATAATGATAATAAATCTTTTAAACAATTATTTCCTGAATACTATTTAGAAGCAAAAGAATATACGTATGATGAAAAAAATAATAATTTAGATAATTATATATATGTAGATGACAAAGGAGATATATATGTTATAGGTATTTTCTATCTATGTGCAGGCCGTGAACCACCAATATATGACCATAAGGTAAAAGTATGTAATGTATCAGAGGTTTTAAAAAGTGAAGATACGGTAAAAAATACTGATGAATTTTATTTAGATTTAGTTAATAAATTACCATTGCAAATAAATATGATAAATAAATCTTTTACAGATGTTAGTAATTTGACTGATGACCAAAGATTAGCAATTGTACTTGGATATAATTTAAGAAATAATTATTCGCAATGGGAAACAAAGCAAACTGGAATAGTGTTACCTAATTACGATATAAATGATATGGCTGATGTTAACACATTAGAAAATATAAAGAAATCAGAATTAGAATTGTTTGGTAAGAAAGTGATAAAAGAATATAAAATAAAGGGAGCACTAAAAATATATTCGGATAAAGAAAATCTTGGTTTATACCAAATGTGTTATAGTGATAAAGTAAAATATACAACTAATAATGAACCTTGCTATTTTAAAGATTATGAATATAGTAATAGAATGTATAGCCCAATTACAATTTTTGAAAAGGCAGAAATAAAAGGAAATATATGTGATATATATGTAAAACAGGCGTATAGTATAGAAAATGGCTATGTTGCATTAGATTTGTATCAACAACATGGAAATAGAATAATGGACTATACAACAAATAAAGTTATATACTCTAATCATAATTATTGTTTAAATGAATATACAGGGGAAATGACAAATAATATAAGAACAGATTTAGACAATTTATATAATGAATATAAAGATAAAATGTCTACATATAAATATAGGTTTAAAATTGAAGATGGTAATTACTATTTGCAAAGTGTAGCTATTACTCCAGTGTCTGAAAATATTTCTAAAAATTTTGGACAAGATTTATATTATGTAATGGATAATGCGACTTCATTTATACATTGGCAAATATATCAAGATTATAAACAGTGGAAAACTGCATATTATGTTTTAGATAATAAGCTATATCATTATGATATGCAAACATTAAAGTCAACATTAATGGAAGATAATGTAATTAGTATAGAGTATAAAGATAAAAAAATAGAGGTATTAGTAAAAGAAAATTCTAAAACATACAACAAAGAAAAAGATACATTAGGAATATTAAATTATGTTATTAGTATGTAAGTAGAGGAGAATATATATGAAAAAGAATGTAATAATTATAATTTTAGTAGTAGTATTAATAGGTGCATTAGTAGCTTTAGGCGTGATTTATTTTGGACATAATAATAATACAATTGTTGATAATAATAATATTTCAAATAATGGAGAAGTAGATAATGATAATGAAGAAGTAGTAAGCAAAAATGAAGTTAATAATGGATATGAAAAAAAGCATTCTATAAAGAAAGATATTACTTTAAATGGTAATACACATAAGTTAGAAATAAAGTAATATTATAACGAAAGTGATATAAAAAATGAAGAAATGACAAAAAGTAAATTTAAAAAAGAAATAGTTTTAGATAATAATGTTGTTACATCAACATTGCAAAATACTAATCTTTATGGAAATACACTAAAAGAATATTATAAAGAAATTGAAACCTATGTAATAAGTGATATGGATTCTAAAAAAGAATATATAGTATTAAGACAAAATAATGCTGATGCTTTTGATGAAAATTGGGGAGACCAAGCCACCTTTTATATTATATCTGAAAATGGAAATCTTGTAGCATATATTTCAAATGTACAAAATATGGAAGGTTGGGGAGTACATAGTGATATAGAATATAATCATGCTCAAAATTTAGGATATATGAATTTTGAAATAACAGATACTGCAATTAGATTATGTGTACCTTCAAATGTTAATGTTACATCAAAAACAAGAACAAATACTAATAGCACATATAAAACAGATTGGGTTAAATTAGAATATACGATATGTAGTGGTAATATAAATGTAAAAGTTATAGATGTAATTGATTCAAAAGATATATTAGAAGCAGGTTCAACATAAGAGTAAATTATTTTGAAAATTATATTTCAAACTTAAAGAGTAAGAAAATTCTCTTACTTTTTTAAATTGTTTACATAATTACTTACATAACTTGACATTGCACATTTATTATTATATAATATATTTATGACACAAGAAAATGTGATAGAAGATTCTTTAAATAAGAATGTTAAAACAACAAAACCCAAAATTGGTATGTTTACTAAAATTAAAAATTTAGTTATTAGACCACCAAAAGAAGTATTTGTATATACAACGCAAAAAACTTCAATATATTTGGAACATTCCAGAAAAATTGCTGGTGGGACAATGCGTATTGAAAAATTAGCTAATGCTAATGAAGTACATTTTGGTACTATTTATGATGTGTATGCACCTTTAGAAAGTGGCGTCATGTTGGTTAAGTTTTTTGAATTTGAAACAAACAAAATTTGGCCTATTGTTTTAGTTGATACCACAATTTGTAAAAGAGAGGATTTACCTTTTAGTTGCATGTTTAAACATGTATGTTTTTTTGAAAACATTTTATGTTTTCTTTTTTTTGTATGACGGGCATGTCATAAATCTAGGGTGGAAGTCCCAAGAGGCGTATTTGTCGCGAACTCGATAGCGACTTGCAAAGCATAAACTAGTAATGGAGCGTGAAAAGAAGCAATAGCGAAATCGTGG
>CALYAQ010000104.1 GCA_944393615.1 uncultured Clostridia bacterium | reverse complement strand
TGGATAACATATACAAATGGAACAGCCTTTACGATAGGAACAAATTTAACCGGGACATATTATCTACATGTAAAACCAATATATGATATATCAGGAAATACAAGTGGAAGTGTAGTAAGCCAAAGTTATACATTTGATAATACAGCTCCATATAGTTTTATTCCAACAATAGCTGAAGTAACAGCAAACAAAATAATTGTAAATGCAAGTACAAGTGATAATAATGGACAGGCAGTAACATATCAATATAGTATAGATAATGGGAAGACATGGAAAGAGAGTAATACATTTACAGATTTAACAGCAGGAACAACATATAGTGGTATACAAGTAAAAGCAATTGATAGTGTGGGAAATGAATTTATAACATCAAATATAACTACTACTACATTGAGTGATATTTGGGATGGTACAATAGCAAGTGGATTTGCAGGAGGTACTGGTACTAGTGAGTCCCCTTATGAGATAGAAACTCCTTCACAATTAGCACTACTTGCAAGTGTTGTTAATACAACAAGTAGTATAACAAACCCTTCTCCTGATGATACGAATACTAGAACCTATAGCTATATGCAAACAGCTTGCTATATATTAATGAATGATATAGTTCTAAATAAAAATGCAAGTAACTATACTAATTGGGGAACATCAGCACCTGCAAATGTATGGACGCCGATAGGTAATTATAGTGCAAGTACTAGTTATGTATTTAAAGGAACATTACAAGGTAATTATCATACAATATCAGGTATATATATAAATTCTTCTAGTGCATATAACGGCTTAGTTGGTGCTATTGGAGGTAGTAGTTCTTCTGCTAGAGGAGGTGTTACTAATTTGGGGGTTATACAATCGTATATAAAAGGAGCGAATTATACAGCTGGTATTAGTGGAGTGGGTTTAAACAATTCTTATACATATTCTTCCTATTTTAGCGGAATTGTAAAAAGTACTGGTACGTATGTTGGAGGAATATTTGGATATTCAAATCGTTCGTATTGTGGTATTGGTAATTCATATAATGCAGGGAATATATCAACAACAAGTACTACAGGGTACATTGGAGGAATATCAGGTTATTTAACAGATTGCTCTTCAATCAGTAATTGTTATAACATTGGTAAAATATCAGGAACCTCAGGATATGTTGGAGCTATTTCAGGATATAAAGATTATTGGGATGGCTATTATGGCGTATCTAATTGCTATTATAGTACTACTACAAGTGGTGTTTCAAGATATACTGGAAATAATAATACATATTTTACAAATGGGGAAAATGGTTGTGCAACATTTACAACTGCACCAGGAACATTAAACGCAACAGTAAATAGTACTACTAATTTATGTACAAGTTTAAATGCAAAAACCTTAACAGATGTAACATGGGTTATTAAGTCGGGAATAAATAATGGATATCCAGTTTTTGATTGGCAGACTAAATAATTTTTTAAAACCTATAAATGTTTTATAGGTTTTGTTTTTTCTTGTTTTTTCTTCTATTGACTTTTGGTATAATAAAACATATAATATTAACATTGGAAATGAGGAATAATATGAGAGTAAGATTTGATAAAAATGCAGAACAAACTTTAGAACAAAATGAAATATATATAAAAGATGTTCAAGATATTAATGGAAAATGGAAAGAAATATTTAAAAATGATAACCCTCTACATTTAGAAATTGGAATGGGCAAAGGCAACTTTATTTTAAACATGGCTAAAGAATTTCCTAATATTAATTTTATAGGTATGGAGAGAAATAAGACGATACTTGCAAAAGCTGTCAAAAAAATTGAAAAAGAAAATATAAAAAATATAAGGGTAATGTCTAATGATGCAATTGAGTTAGAAGAAATTTTTAATGAAAATGAATTGGATAAAATATATTTAAATTTTTCTGACCCATGGCCAAAAAGCAAACACTATAAAAGAAGGCTTACATATAAAGATTATTTGGAACGTTATGATTATGTGCTAAAACAAGATGCTTTAATCGAGTTTAAAACAGATAATCAAGTGCTATTTGAATTTACAATAATGGAGATATGCAATACTAAAAGAACAATGGAATATATTTCTTTAGATTTGCATAATACAAATGAGTTTAACATTATGACTGAGTATGAAGAAAAGTTTTCTAAAAAAGGTAATAGAATATATAAATTAGTGTGGAAAAATAAAAGGTGATATTTATGGAACCAGTAGTAGCGGATAATAGAGTAAGTAGCAAAAAAATGAAAGATAATATAAGATTGTATGCAAAGTATAGAATTGTAGGATATGATGTATTATTCTATTATGCTATTTCTGTGTTGTATTTTACTATTGCAAAAGGATTATCAATGTCAGAGGTACTTTTCTTGTCTGGTACATATACTTTATCTGTTGCGTTATGGCAATTGATTTCTAATCTTATTGTAGAAAAAATAGGTTTGAAGAAGTCTATTATATTAGGTAATTTGTTTGCCTGTATAATGGTTATACTATATTTAGTAGGACCTAATTTTTGGTATTTAGTAGTTGCAAACGTTATAGGAGCATTAGGTTTTTCGTTGAAAATATTAAGTGAGGGAACTTTACTGTTTGAATCGTTATCTGTGTTAAAAAAGCCTTCACTTTTTACCAAATTTGAGGGAATTGCTAATTCAAGATATTTTTATACAGATGCAATTTGTTCAATTATTGCTGGTTATTTGTTTTTGATAAATCCTTATGTACCTATGATAGCATGTTTGGTTTGTATGTTTATAGCGCTATATTTATCAACAAAATTTAATTCTACTACTAATACAATTGTAAAGCATATAAAGATAAGGGAATATATATCAGGGTTTAAGAGCGTTATACATAGTAATAGGGCTCGTTCTATACTATTTTTTGCATTTTTGATTGCAGGATTAATATCAACTCACACTACGTTGTATAAAGCAATAGTGCTAGATTTTAATATTACAGCGCAATATTTAGCATATATTGTTTGTGGATATACTATTGTAATTGGAATAGGTTCGAAATGTGGGAAAACTTTGGAAAGTACATTAAAGAATAAGACATTAATTACGATATTAATTATTGCGTGTATAATGTTAGCTATAATTGGCTTAATAGGTTTAACTCAAACGTTTAGTATACCTAAAATTATAGTAATTCTATTGGCGTTAAGCGTTATGGGAATTATGGTTGGTGCATATAGGGTATTGATAAAAAAATACGTTACTAGTTTTACAACAGAGAAAGTAAGGACAAAAATTACTTCGCTATATTGTATGGCAGAAAATCTTGGTGGGACAGCATTATTGTTTTTGTCAGGAACTATATTAACATATTATGATAATTCTTTTACAGCTGTTGTTATTTCTTGCGTAGTTCTAATGCTAGGTGTAATGGTGTATAAATATGCAGATAAGAGATTAGGTTTAAAACCTGAACAATATAATCCTGCTGATATAAATTATATTGATATAAATGCTAAAATGTAGAAATGTTTATAGAAAGAGTTGCCTCTTTCTATTTTTTGTATATCAAGGTGTATTACAATTGTAATGCATACTAGTTATTCTAAATGTGATAGTATAACCGTATGAAATAGAGAAAAATGTAAAAAATATATATAAGAGTTTAAAATAAGGATAATGATATAATATAAGTATAATTATACAATATATTAAAAGAAACTTGTCTTTTAGTATTAGATAATTTAAAGAAGAGGAATGATATTGTGAATAATAAGGGTATAAGTTTAGTCGCATTAGTTATAACAATTGTTGTTATGATAATATTAACAGGTGTAGTATTATTAAATGTAGGAGAAAAAGAAGGAATAATAGACGAAAGCCAAACTGTTGTAGATAAGTTTAATAAAAATAGTTTGATTGATAAAATAAAAGAAGAGGTATTGTTAAAACATGTGGATAAAGAAGTATTGGGACATGACAATTTTACAATAGCACAAGATGTAGTACCAATATTAGAACAATATGGAACATATAACCCTACTACATTAGAGTTGACAACACAAGAGAATATAACAATAAAGTTGTATGAAATAATGTTGTTACCAATAAATGAATATGTTACAACATCAACAGGTGTAAATGGAATAACGGTAACTACAACATTATCAAATACTATAGCTAGTATACAGTATTCAATAGATAATGGTACAAATTGGTTATCATATACAACAAGTATAAATTCAGAAAATGCAATTATACGATTAGTTGATATAGCAGGAAATGAAATATCTGATAGATTACAAATAAATGGAAACAATGATGTAACGATTATTGATACTACAGCACCAGTAATAGTTATACCACCGGCAAAGAGTGAATCAATGAAAAGCGCGAATATATCAATATCTGTATTAGATAGCGGAGGACTAGCAACAGATAATGTATATCAATATTGTTTATCAACAAGTAGCACAGATACAACTGGTGCAAGTTGGCTGTCTTACCAAAATGGAAAAGAAATAACCATAGGAGAAGGCTTGGAGGGAACATACTACGTACATGTTAAGGCTGTAAAAGATACTTCAAACAATGAAAGTGAAGCTTATGTTAGTAAAGCATATAATTTTGATAATACAAAACCTAGTATATCTTTGGATATATCCCAAACTGCTAATAGCACATACAATATGAAAATTGATTTGAGTGATAATACAGGATTTGATTTTAATAAATGTAGATATATATTAACGCAAAGTAGTGTATCATTAGGAGATGCAGTTTCAAATTATGCAGATGGAACATTAGTATCAGCTAGTACAACATTAGAAGTAGGAATATGTGGACAATACTATTTACATGTAATAGCCACAGATAAAGCAGGAAATAGTCAAACGTATGTAACAAGTCAAATAACAGGTAATGATGTACAATATGGAACGGTATTAAATACATCTACATTTAGTTATACGGGAAGTGGACAACCAGCAAGCCTAGATGCTGGAAAATATAAATTCGAAGCATGGGGTGCACAGGGAAATGATGCTAATAATAACCGTGCCTCAGGTGGTAAAGGTGCGTATACAGCAGGTCTAATTGAGCTATCAGCTTCAAAAACATTTTATGTATATGTAGGGGCTCATAGAACGGACAGAAGTGCTTCATTTAATGCAGGCACTACAGGAGGTAATGGCTCCGATACAACAAATGGAGGTAGTACAAATGGATATGGTGGCGGAGGTGCAACTGATTTTAGATTAACTAATGGGGACTGGAATAATTCAGCTAGCTTAATAAGTAGAATAATGGTAGCAGCTGGCGGTGGAGGTGCGACAAACTATGCTTATGCAGCATCAGGAGGATACGGAGGAGCTTTAGTAGGTGGTAATGGAATTAATGGAAAATATCCAAACGCAGGTGTGCCAAATGTACCACCAAAAGGTGCTACTCAAACTACTGGAGGTGCAACTTCTGTGCTTTCTGCATCAGGTGGTACAGGAGCGGTTGGTACTTTTGGTGTAGGCGGTAATGGTAATAGTAGTTGGGGCTCTGGTGGCGGCGGAGGCTACTATGGTGGAGCAGGTGGTGGATATACAGGTAATTCTGTTGACTCAGGAGCCGGTGGTTCATCATTTGTATCCGGATATGAGGGATGTAATGCTGTAAACAGTTCAGGAACACATACTGGAAGTAGTGCTCATTATTCAGGATATAGTTTTAACAATATACAAATGCTAGCAGGAAACGAAGTGATACCAAATTATACCAATGATGCTACTATGACTGGTAATACTGGAAATGGATATGCGAAAATAACAAAATATGAACCAGGATATAAATACTTGGCAGATAATACAAGGCCAAGTATTAGTGTAAATATATCAAAAACTGCTAATAACACATATAGTATACAAATTGATTTGAGTTCGGAGAGTGCATTGAATTTTAACAATTGTAAGTATAAATTAGCAACAAGTAATACGTCTTTAGGTGGAAACGTATCGAACTATTCAGATGGAACATTAGCAACAGCTAGTACAACGTTGGAAGTGGGAATATGTGGTAGATACTTTTTGCATGTAATAGCTACAAATACAGAAGGAATTTGTAAAACATATATATCAGATGCGATAATAGGTACAAATGAAACTTATGCAAGTGGAAAGACTGAAAAAAACTTTGTGTATACTGATAAGGCTGAACCAGAATATGAAGTGCTAAATAATGCTTTGTATAAATTAGAGGCATGGGGTGCACAAGGTGGAAGTTATGGAAAGACAGGTGGACTAGGTGGATACACATCAGGATATATATATGCTGAGGAAAATACTACAGTATATGCTTATGTAGGACAATGTGGAGACGGTTTAACTACTCAAACATATAACGGTGGTGGAGCTGGAGCAAACCAATACAACGCAAGAAGTGGAGGAGGAGCGACAG
>CALYAQ010000103.1 GCA_944393615.1 uncultured Clostridia bacterium | reverse complement strand
GAAATGTAGAATACAATAATAGGCAAACTGTAAATTTTGAAGGGAATGTCACGTTATATGCAATATGGAGTAAGCTATATACAGTACAATATTATGCAAATACAACTAGTACAGTAAGTAATATGCCAAGTACAAGTCAACATGAATTAAATGAAAATATGTTAATAAGTAGTACAATACCACAAAGAAAAGGATATGTGTTTAAAGGGTGGTCAACGAACAATAACGCAGGAATACCAGAACTTAACAGCGGAACTAGTATAACAGTAAATGGTAATATATCCCTATATGCAATATGGGCAATAGAAGATTATGAATATGTATTAGCAGGTTTACAATCTCTTTATCATGGTAGAAAAAATACAACGAGTGGACACAGTGCAAGTGCAACAACGTGGTATGATTTAACAGGGAATGGAAATAATGGAACAATTAATGGAGCAGTATGGCATAAAAATGGACTATATTTTGATGGTTCTAATGATTGGGTAAATTTAGGACAAATACAAACTTCAAGTATAACTAATATTACGCAAGAAGTAACTTTTTCGATAAAATCAAATAATACGACGAATACGTGGGGAAATGTTCTAATGGCAAACTGGCAAAATGGTGGCTATGGTGTTAGTGTTTCATCAAGTAACCAAATAATTATGTATTATCATATAGGTGGAACATATAGAACGCTATCATCTGGTGTAACTGTTGAAATGGGCAAACAATATACTGTATCAGCAACATATAATGGAAGCATAATAAAAATATATGTGAATGGGGAGCTGAAAAATAGTGCGAGCTATTCGGGAAGTATACCTAAACCAAGCAATAATACGGTTCTAGCGTTAGGAACGAATCCAGACGGCAGTAGTTCATCCAGTGATTACTTAAATGGTACAATATATAGTGCTAGAGTGTATGATAGAGTATTGACAGATGCAGAAATAAGGGGAAATTATACTATAGATACACAATATGATAATTATGTACAATCGAGTTTAGCGTCTTTGTATGACGGAAGACAAAACACACAAACAGGATATAATGTAAGTGCAACAACCTGGTATGATTTATCAGGAAATGGAAATAGTGGCACGATTAGTGGAGCAGTATGGCAAGGAAAAGGACTATATTTTGACGGTTCTAATGATTGGGTGAAGTTGCGACAAATACAAACAGCAAGTATGACTAATATTACACAAGAAGTTAAATTTTCTATAACGTCAAACAAAACAAGTAACTCATGGGGAAATGTTCTAATGGCCAACTGGGACGGTGGAGGATATGGTGTTAGCGTTTCATCAAGTAATCAAATAATGATGATGTATTGTATAGGTGGAACGTATAGAACGCTATCATCTGGTGTAACTGTTGAAATGGGTAAACAATATACAGTATCAGCAACATATAACGGAAGTATAATGAAAATATATGTAAATGGGGAGCTAAAAAATAGTGCCAGCTATTCGGGAAGTATATCTAAACCAAGTAATAGTACAGTGTTAGCATTAGGTACGAATCCAAGTGGCAGTAGTGCGGCAGGAGACTACTTAAATGGTACAATATATAGTGCAAGAGTATATAAGAAAGCATTAACAGATGAAGAGATAAGACAAAATTATCAAGTGGATATAAATGATTGATATTAAATAGTGAAATTCAATTAAAATGTAGACAATATTAACATACTTATTGACAAATGGGATACAGTGTTGTAAAATATAAATAGATAAAGGTTCCGCAAAAGCGGTTAGCCAAAATTTTATTGATGTAATCGCCAAATCTGACTAAAACAGGGCGATTATTTTTTTGTACTTTTAAAGTTCAAAATGGCTATAATTAACATACCAAACATGAACAATAAATTCATTTCTTTATATGTAATCATAAGCACCACCTCCTTTTTGTATACTAAAAACACTGTTAGGTGCTTTTGTAATTAAAGTTAAGTGGCTAACCGCCTTGCTTTTTCCTTTATCTTGTCAAAAAGTATATCACAACTCATATTAAATTGCAATAGAAAATTAACAAAATGACAAAAATATAATGAACTTAATTTTGCAAAAAATATTGACTAAAAATTATGTTGAATGTATAATGATTAGAGAAGTTTATATAAATAGAATTGAGAAATAGGGGGTAGTGATGTCGTCATTTGTATTAAAAATAATTGCAATTCTAGCAATGACAATAGATCATACTAATTATATGTTTTACGACCATACTACATGGCTAAATTGCATCGGTAGGTTAGCGCTTCCTATTTTTGCATGGCAAATAGCAGTTGGTTTTGAAAAAACCCGTGATATAAAGCTATATGTATTTAGACTGTTTGTTGTAGCTATGGTATCACAACCTATATTTATGCTATATTTTGGAGATTTATTAAACCATTATACGTTTAATACTATATTTACGTTACTATTAGGTTTATTATGTTTATGTGCTATAAAAAAATCAGAAAAGTTAGGTGTTTTATTTACAATTGGAGCTTGCATAATTGCGCAATATTTACATTTTGACTATGGTGGTTTTGGAATTATAATGATAGTACTATTTTATTTGTTTAGGGATAACAAGCCTTTAATGTTGGTAACACAATTAGTAAATTTGGGTTCATATAAAATTTTGCATACTAATTCAATGGAAATGTATAGTATTGTTGCATTTTTGCTAATTTTGTTGTATAATGGTAAAAGAGGATATAATCTAAAATATTTATTTTATGTATTTTATCCATTACACTTGTTAAGTTTATATATACTAAAATTATACATAACTATTTAATTTAATATATTGACAAGATGTAAACAAAGCATCTTGTCTATTTTTGTGAAAAAATAAAACTATTAAAGTATAGTATACAATGATACTACAATGTTTTATTACGTTAATATTACATAACCGTTACAAATTTATTAAATTTTACAAAAAACGACAAAAAAACAAAAAAAGTATATGAAAAAATATTCGTTTATGTTAAAATAAATATATGATATAGAATATTTTTTATAAGGAGTGATAAGTGTGGGAACATATTATATTCCAAGGAATGTAAAGGGAGAAACAAGGCTATTTAAGTTTTTCTCAGTAAAAGCCTTAATATATACAATTGTATGTGCTATACCAGGAGTGCTACTTAATGTTATTTTTTCAATATTAGGTATAAAATACGTGGGGATATTTTTTATCGTATTTTTCGCTTTTATAGGTTTTTTTGTAGGAACATTTAAAATGCCTAATATTAGTTTTGCGCCAATATTTAAAATTTGTGCAGGAGAAAAAATTGATGAAATAATAATGAGAGCGATTAAATTTAAAAAAGAAAAGAAAATTTATATTTATGGGAGGGATTTGAAGAAATGACACAAGAAACAATATATATAATTTTAGTATGTTTAATAGGATTATCAGTTCTTGCTTTAGTAGCAATTTTAATTGGATATTTAAGTAAGAGAAATTCTGGTAATAAAAAAGTAGTGAATATGGTTAAAAACGCTTCTAAACCCGAACTTTCAAAAACAGCTCCTATAAATTCTAAAGGTAAAAAAGAGGTTGACAAAACCGTTGTGGATAATTCAAGACAAAATATATCAAATAAAAGTGATATAAAAAACATGAATGTTGATTTTGTTGAAAATTTCATGGAGTTTGACGAAATATCAGATAATATGATTGTTCAAAACGACGGAGATAAATATATTATGGTAATTAGATGTCAAGGTATAAACTACGACTTGATGTCAGCAAATGAGATGGTTGCTGTTGAAGAAGGTTTTATACAGTTCCTAAACACTTTAAGATTTCCAATTCAACTATATGTTCAGACTAGTTCATTAGATTTGACAGATAGTTTAAGAGAATATAACGATAGGGTAGAGCAAAGTTATAACGAGTTAACAGCACTACAAATCAAATTAAAAAGAATGGAAGAATTTGACGAAGGTACAGAGGAAGATATTGATGCACTAAAATATGAAATTAAGAAAAAAGAAAATATATATGATTATGGTAAAGATGTTATACAAGGTGTTGAAAGAATAAGTAAAAATAAAAGTATATTAAAACAAAACTATTATGTTGTTGTTCCGTATTTTGCAAGTGAATTGGGTGGCCATAATTTTACAAAACAAGAAATTAAAGAAATGGCTTTTTCTGAACTATATACAAGATGTAGAGGCTTAATTGGTTCTTTACAAGTTTGTAGCGTAGAAGGCAAAATTCTAAATTCATTTGAATTAGCAGAATTACTATATTTGGCATATAACAGAGATGAAGGAGAAATATTCTCATTTAGAAATGCAATTGAGGCACAATATGACAGGTTATATCATACTGCACCGGATATATTGGATAAGAAAATAGCAATATTAGATGAAGAAATTCAGGAAACTGCAGCTGCTAAAGCTAATGAACAAATTGTTAAAGCAGCAGGCTTTTTACCAGGAGACGTAGAAGAAAATAACGAAATGATTCAAAAATTAATTTTTGAAAATCAAAAAGAATATATCAAAGATTATAGTAATTTAATTAGTGATGATATTATAAAAGCGGCAATAAGCAATGCTACTGCAGAATATAGAGAAGATAAGAGCACTAATAGAAAAGAAAAAGCTAGTAAGGAAAATAAAGTAAATGAAAAACAAACGAAAATAGACAATGAAGAAAAAAATGTAGAGGAAAACGAAACAGAAGATTTTGAAATAGAGATTGTTAAAAATGACAAAACACAAAATGAGCCAAAAAACCAACAAGCAATAAAGGAAGAGGTAGAAAACCTAAAAATACAAAATCAGCTGGAGGTGAAAAATAATGAAGGGATTGGAGAAAGAAGAGATATTAAAAAAACAACATCACGAAGAAGAAAGTGAAGAAGTATACAATAATATAGAAAAAGAAAGTGACGACGAGG
>CALYAQ010000102.1 GCA_944393615.1 uncultured Clostridia bacterium | reverse complement strand
CAATACATAAATATACTTTCTTAAGAGTTGATATGAATAAGTATGGGAATAAAGAAGAAAAGCTACCAGATTATTTTGCAGAACAACAAAGTATAGAAGTTTTATCAATTGGTGAAGATGCATATAAAGAATATGTAAAAAAATTAGGCGGAAAATACGAAGACTATAAAAAAGGTGGTATATTAATTGATACTTTTATAGGTTATGATAATGAAAATAAAATACAAACAAATGTATATAATGTTAAAGAGGGAGAATATATTACAGGTGTTGAAGAAGGTAAACCTGATAATAAGCAAACATCTATAAAAATTATTAAAAGGACAGATCAAAAGCCAATGGGACTAGAAGGAAGTAATTCTTATTCAGGGTATTTGATTGTTTCTGAAGAATTGTTTAATCAATTTAATAAATACGATATTGATGCATTATATATTAATTCGAATAATCCTGATAAGCTATGTGAAGATATTGATAATTTAATTAAAACAGATAATAGATATAGCGAAATTGAATATATAAATCTTATGGATTATGTAAAACAAAATAATGCTATGGTATTAGTTATTTCTATATTCTTATATGGGTTTATAACTGTAATTACATTAATTGGTGTAACAAATATTTTCAATACAATAACTACTAATATGAAATTAAGATCTAAAGAATTTGCAATGCTAAAAGCAGTAGGAATGACTTCCGTAGAATTTAATAAAATGATAAGGTTAGAAAGTCTATTTTATGGCTTGAAATCACTTTTAATAGGTGTACCTATAGGAATAGGCTTCTCATATTGGATATATACTGGGTTTAATAATAGTGTTGAAACAGCATATCAATTACCATTTGTTGCAATAGGAATAGCAGTATTATTTGTATTTGTGATTGTAGGTTTAACAATGAAATATTCATTAAATAAAATCGATAAACAAAATATTATTGAAACAATAAGAGAAGATAATATATAAAATTTATACCACATAAGATTTTTCTTAATCTTTGTGGTATAATATTTAAAAAGAGGTTGAAAATTATGAAAAAAATATTATTAGTAGAAGATAATGACTCAATTGTAAAAGGCTTAAAATATACTCTACAACAGGAAGGTTTTAATGTAGATGTATCTAAATATGCAAATGAGGCTAAAGCTGTTATAAATAGAAATAATTTCGATTTAGTTATATTAGATATTGCATTACCTGATGGTAGCGGGTATGATATTTGTAAATTAATTAAATCAACTAAAAAAATACCTGTAATTTTCTTAACAGCAAAAGATGAAGAAAATGATATTGTACAAGGGTTTGATTTGGGTGCTGACGACTATGTTGTAAAACCATTTAAGATTCGTGAATTAATCTCAAGAATTAATAGAATTTTTAGACAAAATGAAAACAATAATATTATAACTTGTCAAGATATTAAAATAGATTTAGATAGTGCAAAAGTTTGGGTAAATAATAAAGAGGTACTCTTTTCGGCTCTAGAGTATAAGTTATTGGTAGTGCTTTTTTCTAATATAGACAAGGTTATAACTCGAGAAAAATTATTAGATAAAATATGGGACGAAGCAGGTAATTTCGTTAATGATAATACTTTAACGGTATATATTAAAAGAATAAGAGAAAAAATTGGTAGTGATAATTCAATTACAACTGTAAAAGGTATAGGATATAGGGTGGATAGTAAATGAGAATATTTAGAAAAGATAATATAAAAAGAGTTATAGTTTTAAACATAGTTGTTCTATTTATATTTGTATCTTTAACAATACTTTTTACGAATTATCAATATAATCAATATGTATATAATATGAATATTTCTATTGTAAATATGTTGAAAAATATAAAAGATACATATCCTGATGTTAAACAAGAACAAATAGTTGATGCTTTAAACGCTATAAATGAAACAGATTTTAATAATGAATTGTTAGCTAAATATGGAATAGATATAAACACAATGCCAATAATTGCAAGCTTAGATACAATAAAACAATTTAGTATTATACAAAATATATCTATATTTGCTATATTTGTAATATTAATATTTGTTATATATTTACATTATTCTTTAAAAAAGGATGAAAAATTACAAGAAATAGCACAATATATACAAGAAATTAATAATAAGAATTATTCTTTAAACATAGAAGATAATGGGGAAGGCGAACTTGCTATATTAAGAAACGAACTATATAAAATGACAGTTATGTTAAAAGAACAAGCTCAAAATTCAATGAAAGATAAAGAGGCCTTAACTGTATGGGTACAAGATATTTCACATCAATTAAAAACTCCGCTAACATCAATTAGTATTATGCTTGACAATATTAGAGAGAATGAAAATATGACACCTGAGGTTAGGCATGAATTTATAACTGAAATTTCTAAACAAATTGAAGGAATAAATTTTTTAGTTTTATCATTGCTAAAATTGTCAAAATTCGATGCAGGTGTGGTTGTTTTAAACGAAGATAAAATATTTGTATATAAATTGATTAATGATGCAATAAATAACTTGTCTATATTATTAGATATACGAAATGTAAAAATACAATTAAAAACTAATGATGAGCAAATATATTTTATTGGTGATTATAAATGGCAGTTAGAGGCAATAACTAATATTATTAAAAATTGCATTGAACATACACCTGAAAATAAAAAAATATATATTGAATATAGTAAAAATAATTTTTATACTAAAATTACAATTAACGATGAAGGCAAGGGGATCGATACAGAAGATTTGAAACATATTTTTGAACGTTTCTATAAAGGAAAGAATTCTAGTGAGGACAGTATTGGGATAGGACTTGCATTATCTAAAACTATCATTGAAAAAGATAACGGATATATTAGTGTTATGTCTAAAGTAGGAGAAGGTTCAATTTTTGAAATAAAGTATATGAGAAAATAATAAAACGTTTTAATTATCTATAGCATTTCACAGCGTTAATGTAATATGATAGTTTTTGATGTTTTTATATATTTTTTTCTTTTTTAAACATATATATGAAATAGGGTGATAAAAATGTTTGAAAATGAAAAAAATAACTTTAATGAAAATGAGGTAATTGGAAAAAGAGTAAATATATTTGACCTATTGCCACCAATTGATTTATACAATAAAAATGAAAATATAAGTAATTATTTAGGCGAAGGATATTTTGATACATATAATTACTATCCAAATATATATAAAACTATTGGTAACTATCTATATAATAATTTCTTTTTTGATAAACGCGAAGAGCCAACATTTGTTATACCGATACAGCAAGTCCATAAAGTATCAAATGATATTTTTGAATATTTAATAAATAAATTTAACTACATTGTACAAGAGTATCCGCTTCTAAAAGATGTTATTTTAATTGTAGTACTAGACGAAATAGAACGAAATAATTATCAAATTGAGCCATAAAAATGTAAAAACTATTGAAAAATTAGCATTTTTCCTTGACATATATTTCATTTAATACTACAATATACTTGTAAATAAAGTATTGGAGGCATAGATGAAATCAAAATTCTTTATAAAATTAAATAAAAATTTAGAACAGTTAACAGATGAAGAACTAATTAAAGAAATTAAAGAAAATGATAATGACAAAGCTTTAGAATTTTTAATGGATAAATATAAGTCTTTTGTTTTTGCTCGTGCCAAATCATATTACATGGTAGGTGGGGAAAAACAAGACATTGTACAAGAAGGTTTAATTGGATTGTTTAAAGCGATTAAGAATTTTAATAACGATAAACAAACTTCTTTTAGAGCTTTTGCTGATTTATGTATTAGAAGGCAAATTGTGTCGGCAATAAAAACTTCGACTAGACAAAAGCATATACCGCTTAATAATTGTATATCTTTAAATTCTGCATTTGAAGATGAGAATGGAGAAAAATCTTTAAGTGATGTATTAGAAAATGAGATTGCGCCAGATCCTTCAGATACAATAGTTAATAAAGAAACTTTTTTAAACATAAAGTCTAAAATCACATCTATATTAAGCCAGTTTGAACAAGAGGTTTTAGATTACCATTTATGTGGATATACTTATACACAAATAGCATCTTCTTTAAAGGTGGAGCCTAAATCTGTTGATAATGCTATTCAAAGAATAAAAAAGAAAATGGAAAAAAACATATATAATGATAAAGAGCTTTATTAGTTTTTAGGCTATATAATTTGCTTCCATAGCTCAGTTATGGTAGAGCAACGCCATGGTAAGGCGGAGGTCGCCAGTTCAACTCTGGCTGGAAGCTCCAAATTTGGTTAAATAAAATGATAAATGCACGATACAACAAAAAACATGCAATTAAGTATTGAAAAACAGTTGGTTGAACTAACTGTTTTTTAGTTGTATAATAAAAGATGCTTGCTTGTTGTTGAAAGGAG
>CALYAQ010000101.1 GCA_944393615.1 uncultured Clostridia bacterium | reverse complement strand
GAATTACGTGAATTTATTAGAAATAGAATACTAGTAGTTTATACAAAAATGAAGTTGAAGTACAAAAATGTATAAAAATATTGAAAATAGTATAATAATGTTGTATAATTGATATAGGAGATGATAATATGCAAGGGTATATTAATAGAAGTATTGAAAAAAAGGTAGAAACTATTGCAAAGGGATTTCCTGTTATAATGATAACTGGAGCAAGGCAGGTTGGGAAAACAACATTATTAAATATTATGAAAAAAAAGCTAAATATGGATATTAATTATATATCATTAGATGATTTAGAAGCAAGAAGTTTAGCAATTGAAGATCCAGAATTGTTTTTAAGAAAATATAAATTTCCATTAATTATAGACGAATTTCAATATGCACCAGCATTATTGTCATATATAAAGCTAATTGTAGACAAAAAAAGATTGGAACATTTAGAAAATGAAGATATATGTTCTAACGGATTGTATTATCTTACAGGTTCACAGTTATTTTCTACAATGAAAAATATTAGTGAAAGTTTGGCGGGAAGAGTTGGAGTATTAGAATTGTATGGATTAAGTAATAGGGAAATAGAACAACTGCAAGATGACTTATTTTTGCCTAGTCTTGATTTATTAGAAAAAAGAGAAATGGGCAGACTATTGGATATAGACGAATTATATAAAAGAATATTGACAGGAGGTTATCCTCAATTATATAGTGAAGAATATATACAGCCAGAGGATTTTTTAAAGGCATATATTAAAACGTATATACAAAGAGATATTAGAGATGTAATAAACGTAAAAGATGAAACTAAATTTTTAAAATTTATATCTAGTATAGCATCAAGAACAGGTCAAGAATTAAATATAAATGATGTGTGTAATAGTGTTGAAATAACCAACCATACAGCTCAAAATTGGTTATCTATATTAGTTAGTACAGGAATAGTATATTTGCTACAGCCATATTACAACAATACTATATCAAGAATTGTAAAAAGACCGAAGATATACTTTATGGATACAGGTTTAGCTTGCTATTTAAGTGGTTATGTTGATAGTGTAACTTTGGAAAGAAGTGCATATAGTGGTGCAATATTTGAAACGTATGTTATTTCGGAAATAATAAAATCATTTACCAATAATGGCAAAGAACCTAAAAAATATTTATACTATTATAGGGATAATAATGCAAAAGAGATAGATTTAATAATAATGTATAATAATGTTGTATATCCAATTGAAATTAAAAAAAGTAGTAATCCAGGAAAGGATGCAATAAAAAATTTTGATGTTGTAGAAAAATTCGGAATGGATATAGGAAATGGTGGAGTTATATGTATGTCAAAAGATATAATGCCCATAGATAACAATAATAATCGTATACCTATAGAATTGTTATAGGTAATATTAGAAATATTATTTTTCTAGTAATTAATTAAATATAACGATTAAAATTAGTTAAAAATTACGAAATTTCGTCCTAAATAGTTGATATTTTTTTTCAAATATAGTATTATATATATGTATGATAAAAAAATAGTAAAAACATATGGAGGTTTTTTATGGGAACGTTAAAAGAATTACTTATCGTAATAGTATTTGCAGTAATACTAATTGGGGCAATATTTATAGGGGGAAATTACATAATGACTCAAAACCTAGCTGCATCAGGTGCTAGTACAGTGGAATCTGTTACTAATGCAGAAGGAATAGTAGTAGAAATAGACAAAAAAAATAATGAGAATTTGAATAAATATATTGACAAATATGGAGATACAGCGTTAGGATATGCAGCATATATTTTAAATAGAATACAAGTATATAGTATACCTGTTTGTGCAATATTATTTGTAGTAGGAGCATTTTTATATTGGGTAGTAAGTGCTGAAAAGTATATAGAAGGAACAAGGGGGTATGGATATATTGTTTCATCAATTATATTTTTGGCTATAGCCCAAATTGTACCGCTTATCTTTGCTTTAATTGTTACTGTTGGAAGGGGTTGAACCAATGAAAGTATTATTTGCAATTAATAATGAGCAAATATCTAAAGCAATTATAGACAAATATAAACAGTTATATAACGAAGATTTAGATGTGAAAAGTGTTTATTATTTTAAAGCACTAATAGAAGAATTAAAAGCGAATAAATCGTATGATAGAATCGTTATATTTGAAGATCTAGAGCCATTTCCAAATAATAATATGGAGGCTATAGATCAATATTTGTTTAATAAAATTGATAGTGTAACAGATGAAGTAAATAATGCTGATATTGTTTTTGTATGCCAAGAAAGAAGAACTAATACAGATAAATTATTAAAAAGATTTTTTAGTTTAGGCATATATAGTATGTTAGTTGGCAAGGATAGAACTGTAGATGCAATTTGTCGACTTATAAATTCTCCAAGAACAAAAAAAGATGCTAAACAATATATTAGTTATGGTTTGGAAGATGTTTATTCAAGGGAAAATACAGTAGATGAAGTAGGGTTACAAAGAATAATTGCTCATTTTAAAAAGTTGGGGGATAATAAGGACAAGTATTTAGATTCTTTTAATAGAGTGAGTGAACAATACAATAATATGCAAATGAAGATAATTTGCAATTTTTTACCGGAAAAAGTAAAAAAATACTTAAATCAACATTCTGAAAAATATAAAATGTATATTAATTTAAAGGATGAACTAAAGGTAAAAGTTGAGTTCGAAGACCAAGATATAGAAGTGCCACAAATTGATAGTAAAAAAATAATGGCAGTAGGAAAGATTGGTGGAAAAAAACAAACAGCAAACTTAGATGACCTTGATGGTAATGTTAAAGTTGTATATGACGAAAAAACAGGAAAAGAAATACATATTATTGAAAAAGAGGTTATAAAGGAAATAACCAAAGAAGTACCAGTTGTCATGGAAAAAGAACATGAAATTGTAAAACAAGTCTTTGAAGTGCCAAAAGATTATAGCAAAGAAGTGCTATTTATTGGTGGTTCGAAGGTTGGAACCACATTTTTAGTAAATGCTGTTTCATATATGTTATCTAAAAATGGTATAAAGACAGCTGTTTTAGATATGACACGTGAAAGAAATATGTACTATATTTATACAAAAAATAATGAATCATTGAGGAAAAAAACTGAAACTTCTATTCCGGGAGCTATACAAGGAAACGTATTAGAATCTGGTATTGAAATAAACAAAAATCTATATTTATATACGTCCGTTCCTGGTACTGATAGAAAGTCATATAATCATATAAAGTTATTAGAAAATTTAAAAAGTGAATTCAAAGTAGTTTTAATTGATGCAGATTTTACCACTCCATTAGATTATTTTAAATTAACAAATGAAATATACACTATTCAAGATATGGATATATTGACAGTACAACAAATAACTACATTTTTAAGGGAGTTGAAATCTAAAGATATAAGCTTGGCAAAAATGCGTATAATAATAAACAAATATGTTAAATCAAATTTGACTTGTAGAAAGCTTATGGAGGGATTGGCGTACTATTATGACCCACAAATGACTTATGTTGACGAATTGTTTGATCCAAAAACAGACTATTTTACAGTTCCTTTTGATGAGGGGAATTATTCAAAATACATAAACAATCTATATAGTTGTGATATGGACTTTTCAAATTTCTCTTCAGACTTTTTGGAAATGATAGCAGTTATTTGCAGTGTTATATACCCTGTTAATGAAAATGGAATGATTAAGCAATATAAAAATAAAAGGTTTTCGTTATTTGGAAAATAAAGGAGGGGTTTAAATGGATGATAGAACAATTAATTTTAAAGTCGAAAAGTTAAAGAATGAAAAAATTAGAAACGTTATGCAAGAAGTATATGAAGCTTTAGTAGAAAAAGGCTATAACCCTATCAATCAAATGGTAGGATATATTCAATCGGGGGATCCTACATATATTACTAGCTATAATGATGCAAGAACAAAGATAAGGTCAGTTGATAGAGATGATTTGTTAGAGGAATTAGTAAAAACATATTTGGGTGTTGAATAAATGGATAGATTATTAGGAATTGATTATGGGGATAGCAAAGTTGGAGTAGCTGTAAATGACGAATTAAATATAACAGCAATACCATTACAAACATTATTCTATAAAGGTAATAAAAAGTACTTATTCGAGGAAATAGAGAAATATATTAAACAATATAACATAAGTAAAATAGTAGTAGGTATGCCTTTTAATATGAATGGAACTAAAGGGTTTAGGACAGAAAAAACAAATGAATTTATTGATGAATTATTACATAAATTTGACATAGATGTAGATACTATAGATGAAAGATTAACAACTAGTTATTCGAATTTGATAATGAATGAGATAAAAGTAAAAAGCAAAAAAAAGAAGAAAATCGAAGATACGATGTGTGCTGTAAATATTTTGCAAATATATATGGACAAATTGAGAAAATAATGTTATTATATATATGAATTTAAATTTTGAAAGGGGATAAAGAATATGGAAAATCATGAAGACGAATGTTGTTGCGGATGTGACTGCGGAAGTGACGAAAATTTTGAATTAGAGGAAAATATTTTAGTTTTAACTGATGATGATGGTAATGAAATAGAATTTGAATTTCTAGATTTAATAGAAAAAGATGGACAAGAATACGTAGTTCTATTGCCAATCGAACCATTGGAAGATGAAGAAGAAGGTGCTGTTGTAATACTTAAAGTAGATACAAACGAAGATGATGAAAATGAATCTTATGTAAGTATTGAAAATGAAGAAGAGGCAGAAGAAATATTTAATATTTTCAAAGATAGATTCAAAGATGAACTAGATTTTGAAGATTAATAGTTAATTTATACAAAGACAAATACTATATAATTGGTATTTGTTTTTTTGTGCAAAAATAAATGTAGTGCAAATGTAATGCATACAAGTTATAAAAAATGGCATATAATAAAAATTAATAAAGGAGAATTTTAAAATGTATAAAAACGCTATAACCCTTGGGGCTCTACACACACACACACACACACAAATGGATATACTTACCAAATAGAGTTTGAAAATGATTTCAGACTAAATTTAATATGCAAGAAAAGAATAATGAAACTAGAGTAATATATGAAAATATATACTTTAGTTTTATTTATTTTGGAAAAGGAGCATAAAAATGAAAAAAGGAATAACTTTAGTAGTTTTAGTAATAACTATAGTTGTATTAATAATACTAACTGGAATAGTAGTGATAACCACAACAAATAGCAATTTGTTTAGTACTACGCAATCAGCAGTAAGTGGATATAATAAAAAGGTAATAATAGCTGATATACAAAGAGAAATACAAACAGAACAATTAAAGAGAGTATCAACAAATGGAACATATAGTAAATTAACAAAAGAAGAAATAATAGATATAATGGGAGAACATGGAACATATAACGAAAATAGTATGGAGTTAACTACCGGTACAGGAGAGAAAATATCTATATTAGAAGTGGTAGAATTACCAGTAGAAGAATATTTGAGTGTAAATAATACAAATGGAGTGTTAACAATAACAACACCGTTAACAAGTTATGGATATAAAGTTGAGTATACAACAGATAACGGAGCTAATTGGAACGAATATACAACTTCTGTATCAATAAACCCAAGTGATATAGTGCAAGTAAGGATAAAGAATGAAAGTAATGAGGTTGTAACAAAAACTGAAGAAATAACAGGGGATACACAAGCTCCAACTGTAACAATAAGTTGTGATAAAACTAGTCCTACAAATGCAAGTACATTAACATATACAATAACGTTTAGTGAAACAGTAACAGGTTTTACCAAAGAAGATATAACAGTAACAAATGGAACGAAGGGTACATTTAGTGGAAGTGGAACAATATATAGTTTAACAGTTACAACAGAAGACCAACAAAATAATACGCAAACAGTAGCAATAGGAGCAGGAGTATGTACAGATAGTGCAGGAAATTCAAATACGGCGTCAAATACAAAGCCAATAGTAATAGATAGAAAAGTACCAACTGTAACAATAAATTGTGATAAAACTAGTCCTACAAATGCTAGTACATTAACATATACAATAACATTTAGTGAAACAGTAACCGGTTTTACCAAAGAAGATATAACAGTGACAAATGGAACAAAGGGTACATTTAGCGGAAGTGGAACAACATATAGTTTAACAGTTACAACTGAAGACCAACAAAATAATACGCAAACAGTAGCAATAGGAGCAGGAGTATGTACAGATAGTGCAGGAAATGGAAATATAGCATCAAATACGGTAAATACTATAATAGATAGAGTGGTACCTGTATTAGCAATAACAGCGAGTAATCCTTCTTGGAACTATATGCGAGTAGATATATCGTCTATAACAGATACTAATATATCAGATACACCAGTGTATAAATATTATTTGAATAATGTTGAAGTGTCAGCAGAAAATAATTTAATATATGTATCAAACGCAGGAACATATACGGTAAAGGTAACTGTAAAAGATAATGCGGGAAACGAAGGATATGCAACAGCTAGTTGTTATGTTAGTGTATGTTTCGTAGCAGGAACAAAGGTATTAACAGAAAATGGGTTTAAAAATATAGAAGATATACAAGTGGGAGAATATGTTTATACAATAAATATGGATAATAATTCGCGAGAATTAAAAAGAGTAGAAAATACAATAATATCATCAACAAAGGATATATATAAAATAACAATTGGAGATAAACAAATAGAAACTACACCTAGACATGAATTTTATATAGTTGATAAAGGGTGGATACGAGCAAGTGAATTAAAAGTGGGAGATGTGTTGGCTACAAAAGATAATAGCGATATGGTAATAGAAGATATAGAATACGTAGTATATGAAGAAGTTATCCCAACATATAACCTAACAATACAAGGTAACCATAACTACTTAGTAACAGAGCTTGAAATACTAGTTCATAATGCAAAGAGCATTAGTTGATGTTTTATAAAAAATATTGTAGAATGTAAATATATAGTTTACATTCTATATATTTATATATAGAGGAGGAATAATGGTTAGAAGTAATATAAAAAATAGTTTAATTAATTTAATATATATTTTTTTAGTAATAATGTATTATGAAATGTTTTTTTCTTTAGCTACAATAGGAGAATTTGGCAATATATTAATGAAGATATTATTTACAGGTCTAATAAGTATACCTATATTAGTTATATTACAGATTGTAAACCAAAGAATAAGTAAAAAAGTATTAAAAGCAATTATTATTGCTACAAGTTTAATATTTTGTACATATTACATATATTATAATTTTTTTGAGCATTTTTTATCAATATATTCTCTAATCAATGGAGGTCAGGTATTAGAATTTAGTGCAACTATTTTTTTACAAATAATTAATAAGTGGTATATGATATTAATATTTATATTACCGATATTTGTACATTTTTTTGTAATTGATAAAAAAATATATATTCAAAATATAGAGCTCAAAAATGTAGTATTATACATAGTATTGTTTGTATTGATATATATTGTTGCTATTGTATATATTAACGTTATATCAAAAGATAATAATATTTACTCCGCTAAAAATGTATATTATAATATACATAATAATACGGTTTCGTTACAGCATTTTGGGCTACTGACAACTATACGTATTGATTTACAAAGAAGTATAATAGGGTTTGAGGAAAGTGTAGTTATAAAATTAGAAGATGATAAGGAGTGTCTTGTTGCCCCAGAGCAATATAATGTTATAAACATAAATTTTGATGAATTGATAAGTAATGAAAAAAATGATAAAATAAAGCAAATACATCAATATATAAGTAGACAAATGCCGAGTAAAAAAAATGAATATACAGGTTTGTTTAAGGGAAAAAATTTAATAGTATTTGTTGCAGAATCGTTTAGTAATTTAGCTATAAAAAAAGACATAACGCCAACCTTATACAAATTATATAATGAAGGGATAACGTTTAATAATTTCTATACACCACTTTTTCCAGTTAGTACTGCTGATGGAGAATATTTAACAGATTTATCTTTAATACCAGCAGAAAATACGTGGAGTATAGAAAAAGTAGCTGGAAATTATTTACCTTATTCATACGGTAATGCGTTTAAGAAATTAGGGTACAAAACGTATGCTTATCACAATTATAATTATGATTACTATAATAGAGATAAATATTTTGAAACAACAGGCTATAATACATATTTAGGAATTGGCAATGGGCTTGAAAAAAAGATAAAGGATATTAATTTATATAAAAGTGATTATGAAATGGTCAAGAACACTATTGATGATTATATAAATGAAGAGAATTTTGTAGTCTATTATATGACCATGAGCGGACATATAAACTATGATAATACTAATCCAATGGTAACTAAAAATTGGGGAAAAGTAGAAAAATTGCCATATAGTGATAAGGCTAAAGCGTATTTAGCGACGCAAATTGAATTAGATAAAGCACTAGAAGAATTGATTAATAGATTAAAACAAAGTAATAAATTAGATGATACTGTAATTGTTATATCAGCAGACCATTATCCTTATGGCTTAACATTAGACGAAATGAAAGAACTATCAGATTATAATATTGATTATGTGTTTGATAAATTTAAAATGCCTTTTATTGTGTATAATAGTAGTATTGATAAGAATATACAAATTAATAAATATGGTAGTAGTTTAGATATATTACCTACGGTGCTAAATCTTTTTGGAGTGAAATTTGACTCTAGGTTACTAATGGGAAGAGATATATTATCTGACGCTGAGTCTTTAGTCATATTTTCAAATAGGAGCTTTATAACTAACATTGGAAGATATAATTCATTATCTAAGGATTTTTTAACAAATTATAAGATTAATGAACAAGATAAATATATAGAAAATATAAATAATTTAATATATTTAAAATATAAAAATTCGAGATTAATATTAGAAAATAATTATTATGAATATTTGAAACAATATATTAAATTATAATACTTTTTTTGCATTTAAAATAGTTTTTTCCATTGACAAACTAAATGTATATGATATAATTTAAAAAGATTAAATTAGTAAAGGGGAGATAGCATGAAAATAGCGTTAGTTATTATAGCGGTTGTAATTATTTTAGCCTTATTAGGTATTAAATATTATAACCAATTTGTAAGGGAAAAATTAAAAGTAGATAAGTCAAATTCAAATATCGATGTCGTTCGTAAAAAAAGATTTGATTTAATACCAAACTTAATTGAATGTGTTAAAAAATATATGTCTTATGAACAAGAAACATTACAAAAAATTGTTCAAGCTAGAAGTTCATATCAAAAGGCACAGACTGATCATGAAAAAGTTATGTTAGAAGGAATTTTAGGAGAACAACTTAAAAATTTATTTGCTTTGGCAGAAGAATATCCTGATTTAAAAGCAGATACACAATTTACAAATTTACAAAATGAATTGTCTAGTGTAGAGGGTGAACTAGTTGTCGCTAAAAATCAATATAATGAGGCTACAAGAGTATATAACGAAGCAATAAAAGTATTCCCTAATAATATTTTTGCATCTGTATTAGGTTTTAAGCAAATGCAATTTATTGAAATAGATGAAAAAGAAAAAGAAAATATAAAAGTAGATTTTTCAAAATAATGTGACTTTTTATAATTGTAATTCGTTTATATAGTGAGGAGGTTAAATATATGTTTGCTTTATCGAAAAATGA
This sequence comes from uncultured Clostridia bacterium, assembly GCA_944393615.1. Classification (GTDB taxonomy): domain Bacteria; phylum Bacillota; class Clostridia; order TANB77; family SIG350; genus CALYAQ01. The sequence continues at coordinate 7,261 of CALYAQ010000101.1, read as the reverse complement.
TATCGATAAATTTGAAAGCAAGTATCATAAATATAGTGATAAGCTATATAGGATAGCCTTTTCTATACTGTGTAATACACAAGAGACAGAAGATGTTATACAAGATGCCTACATAAAGTATTTAGAAAAACAGCCCGTTTTTCTAAATGATAATCATGAAGAAGGTTGGTTTGTAAGTGTGACAATTAATTTGTGCAAGGATAAGCTCAGAAAAACAAGAAAACATACATGTATAGAAAGTGAAGAGCTAGAAAAATATGGCGTTGAGGATAAGCAAACAGACTCTTTAGAAGAGATGTTGCAATTGCCTGAGAAGTATAAGACGGTAATTTTGCTTCACTATATGGAGGGATATTCCATAGAAGAAATAGCAAAGATATTGTCTATATCGCAATCGGGTGTTAAAATGCGATTGGTACGTGGTAGAGAAAAAATTAAGTTTCTATTACAAGAAGGAGAGGAATATTGTGCTAAAAAAAGAGGTTGAAGAAGCCTATAAAAAAATTAAGCCAGCGAGTGATTTACAACAACGTATATTAGCAAATATAAACGAAGAAAAATGTAAAAGTCAAGAAAAAATAATGTGGAATAAACCCTTAATGGCGTGTGCATCTATTATAGTTTTAACTTTTGTTATATATTGTGCTGTTGGGCTACTGGATAATCGAGTATTAATATATGATATAAACGGTAATGATATTAGTAAAACAGAAAGTGTGATACCTACTTTCGATATAAACAGAGTGTTAGATAAAAAAAGTAATAATGATGCTCTTATTTCTCCGATGAATATAGGATTGTTTGAAGAAGAATATATTAGTACAATTTTGCAATTAAATATAAAAAATAAAAGCCAAATAACGGTAGAAGAAGGAATAATATTTGTAATAGATGATAAAAAGAATTTTATAGAAGTGGGAAAAGAATTTGAAACTGATAAAAGTGTACCAATATGCTGGGCGTTTATAAACACGAATAATAATTTTAATACAAAAATGCATATAAAATCTGAAAAAGAGGAAAATATAATTAACCTAAAATATGAAAATAGCACTTTTAGTGCATATATTTTAAAATAAAGGAGAGAAAAAAATGGGAAAGAAAATAGGATTAGTAATAGCGTTAATTGTGGTGGTTGTAGCGATTGTATTATCTATATATTATTTAGGAAATAATAATAATCAAACACAGACAAATGATTTATCAAATTTAACAACTGAACAATTAGCAAGTTTAATTGATCAAGTTTATGAAAAATCAGGTTTAGAATTACCAATGTTAGAAACAAGTGAAATATCACTAACAGATACAGAAATGTTATCATATCAAATTGGTCTAACTAATACACAAGGAGTAAAGGGAGTTGTAATGTCGATGCCTTTAATGAATGCTCAAGCATTTACATTTGCATTAATACAAACTGAAAAAGGTGCAGATATAGAGAAAATTAAGAAGGATGTACTAGATAATTCAAACCCTAGAAAATGGGTGTGTGTTGGTACTGAAAAAGTAATGGTAACAAATAGTGATACAGTAGTTTGCTTAATAATGGCAAGTACTGCAGACACACCAGTTTTAGCAAATGCATTTGCAGAAGTAACAGGTAATACATTGGGAACAAAACTAGAAAAAGACGGGGTACTATAATTTATAAGGTTTAACAAACATTACCTTTCATTATATATTTATAAATTAATGAAAGGTAAATTTTTATATACAAGGAGGGAAAAATGCTATTTTCGAGTATTGACTTTTTATATTATTTTTTGCCATGTGTAATAATACTATATTTTATTGTACCAAACAAATTTAAAAACTTTATACTATTATTAACTTCGCTATTTTTCTATTTTGTTGGTGAACCGATATATGTTTTATTAATGTTAGGTACTATTTTTAGTGCTTATGTACATGGAATATTGATAGATAAATATAGAGGAACAAAATTAAGTAAAATATTTTTGATTTCTTCTATTGTAATAACTGTATCATTATTAGGCTTTTTTAAATATACAGACTTTTTTATAACCAATATAAACGAAATTTTTAATAGTAGTATAGCGTTATTAAAAATAGCATTACCAATAGGAATATCCTTTTATTCTTTCCAAGTTATAAGTTATACCATAGATGTGTATAGAGGAAATGCAAAAGTACAAAAGAACTTTTTGAATTTAGCAACATACGTGGCTTTATTTCCACAATTGATTGCAGGTCCGATTGTTAGATATACTAGTGTTGAAGAAGATTTGGAAAGTAGAAAACATACTTTTGAAGGTTTTGCACAAGGTGCAACAAGATTTGTAATAGGACTTGCTAAAAAAATATTAATAGCGAATGTTTTGGGCGAGATGTGTCAAGATTTTAGGTTGTGTGATGACAAAACAGTATTATTTTATTGGTTATATGGTATTGCCTTTTGTTTACACATATATTTTGATTTTTCGGCTTATTCAGATATGGCTATTGGACTTGGAAGAATGTTTGGCTTTAAATTTCCAGAAAACTTCAATTATCCATATATATCAAAAAGCATAACAGAATTTTGGAGAAGATGGCATATTTCATTAAGTACGTGGTTTAGAGATTATGTATATATACCTCTTGGAGGAAATAGAGTAGGCAAATGGAAGTTATATAGAAATATACTTATAGTATGGTTGCTTACAGGTTTTTGGCATGGCGCAGATTGGACATTTATAGTATGGGGACTTTTCTTTGCTATATTATTAATGATAGAAAAAGCATTTTTAGGTAAGTTCTTAGAAAAATTACCTAGTATAATTTCAAGATTTTATCTACTGTTTTTAGTAATGATAAGCTTTATAATATTTAATGCTGATGGAATGGGACAAGCAATACAAGATATAAAGGGACTATTTGGAGCAAATGGCGTACCATTAATTAATGATATAACTCTATACTATTTACAAAGTTATTTAGTTGTGATTATAATTGCTATAATTGGTGCAACTCCATTTATAAAAAATGCGGTTCTTAAATTAAAGGAAAATGAAAAAATGCGTAAAGTTATAAATGTATTAGAACCTATAGTAATAGTTTTAATAATAGTTGCAACAACAGCATATTTAGTGGACGGTTCATTTAACCCATTTTTATATTTTAGATTTTAGTAAGGAGGTAACAAAATGAGTGATAAGATAAAGAATATAGTAGTTTCAGTAGTATTTATATTTATAATCACCTTCTTTTTTATACTAAGCATTATAACTGATGATGTTGAGTTGTCATATAGCGAAAGAAGAAATTTAGCACAGTTGCCTCAAGTTTCATGGGATACAGTATTAGACGGAACGTTTGCAAAGAAATTTAATCAATATGTTGTAGACCAATTCCCTTTTAGAGAAGAATTTAGAAATGTTAAGGCTAATATACATTTTAATTTGTTTAGGCAAAAAGATAATAATGATGTATATGTTGTAGGAGATAATATATTGAAAATTGAGTATCCATTTAATGAAAATTCAATTATTCGTGCAGCAAAGAAATTTAATGATTTACAAGATAAGTATTTAAAAGATGCAAATGTATATTATTCTATTGTGCCGGATAAAAATTATTTTGTTGCAAAGCAATATGGATATCCTTCAATAGATTATGAAAAAGTAGTTAGTATTATGAACGATAATATAACTGATATGGAATATATAGATATATTTGATTGCCTAGAATTAGAAGATTACTATAAAACAGATACACACTGGTCTCAAGATAAAATTCAAGATGTTGTTAATAAGATTGCAACTCAAATGAATTTTAGTGATAGATTGCAAAATGTAGTATATGAAGAAAAGCAAATACCTAACTTTTATGGAGTATATTATGGGCAACTAGCATTAAAAGGTAAGCCTGATACTTTAAAATATTTAACTAATACTACGATACAAAATGCTAGTGTATTAAATTATGAAGATAATACAACTACTAAAGTATATAATATGGATAAATTGGAAGCAATAGATAAATATGATGTGTTTTTATCTGGTGCAGTGTCATTATTAAAAATATCCAACCCTAATGCAACAACTGATAAAGAACTAATCATATTTAGAGATTCTTTTGGGAGTAGTATAGCACCTTTATTTATAGATGCGTATAGTACAATTACTTTAGTAGATATTAGATATATAAATAGTAATTTATTAGATCAATATATTGATTTTAAAGACCAAGATGTATTATTTTTGTATTCGACATTAGTGTTGAATAATAGTGTGATGCTAAAATAAAGGGAAGAAAAAGATAAAGCATAAATAAATGCAAAAAAGAAAACTTGTAATTGTGTAATTACAAGTTTTTGTACTTCAATAGGAAAGTCATGCTTAAAAAATGTATTTTAAAAGTTGTATAATGGTAAATTAAAAAAATGCAAAAAATAAACAAAATGACAAAAACATATTAACTAACAATAGTTCGCGTTATATAATACTATACATGAAACGGAAGAGGAGCAATCTTTGTTTTTATTGTCAAAAAAAACAGTGCCAATTTTGTGCCAATCTTGTATAAAAAACAACAAAGACATACTAAATTAATAAGATGAAATAAATGTCAAAAACAAACAAAAAACCTTGATATTTCAAGGTTTTAATAACTGTTGGTGCCCAAGGTGGGAATCGAACCCACATGGTTTCCCGTACGATTTTGAGTCGTATGCGTCTGCCAGTTCCGCCACTTGGACTAAAGTAATAATATATTATCATAAATTTTATTAGTTGTCTAGTGAAAAATAAAAAATGTCTAAAATTTTTTAGACATTTTTGTTATATAACCATTATTTACTTGTTGATGTTTTTGATTTTGGTATAATACATTTGTATATAAACAAACATAAAGTTGCAATTGCAAATATTATACCAATTGGGTAACCGATAGATGCACTTAAATATAAACCTTCAGAGGCTACAAGAATATATGTAGAGGTTACAGCAGTCAAGAATGTTGCTGGAATAACCGCTATAATATATGCAAAACCTTTGACATGTTTTATTAAGTATACAGCAATAGTCCATAATACTATTGAGGCAAGTACCTGATTAGACCAAGCAAAATATCTCCAAATAATGTTAAAGTCGATTTGAGTCAATAAAGCCCCAAATACAAGCAATGGAATTGTTAAAAGTAATCTTTTTGTAATAGGTTTTTGATCAATATTGAACCATTCAGCAAGAGTTATTCTAGCACTTCTAAAAGCTGTATCGCCAGAAGTAATAGGACAAGCAACTACTCCAATAATTGCTAAAATACCACCTGCTAAACCTAAAATACCAACAGATATTTCATAGACCACTCCAGATTGCCCTAATGTATTTAAAGCATTTAATAAACCACCAGTAGAATTATAGAATGCTACACCTGCGGCTGCCCAAACAAGAGCAATCAAACCTTCGGTAATCATGGCACCGTAAAATATCTTTCTACCACTTTTTTCGTTTGTTATGCACCGAGACATAAGTGGTGTTTGCGTTGCATGGAAACCAGAGATAGCACCACAAGCAACTGTAATAAACATAAATGGCCAAATAGAAAGATGCTCAGGGTGTAAGTTCTCAAGTGTTAATTCAGGAATTGTGTATCCACCATAAAATATACCAATTGGAATAGCAACTACCATGAACAGTAAAATAATGCCAAATACAGGGTATATTCTACCAATGATTTTATCAATAGGTAAAAGTGTTGCTAAAACATAATATATTAGGATGACACATATCCAAAAAGTTACATTAAGACTTTCGGGTGTTAGTAATGCAAGTAATGTTGCTGGACTTGTAACAAATACAGTTCCTACTAATACTAAAAGTATTATAGTAAACAAACGCATTACTTGTTTCATTTCTATACCCAAGTATTCTCCTACAATTTCTGTAATTGTAGCTCCATTCTTCCTAATGGAGATCATACCTGTCATATAGTCATGTACTGCTCCGGCGAAGATCGAACCAGCGACAATCCATAAAAATACTACAGGACCGAATACAGCCCCCATAAGAGCGCCAAATATAGGCCCAGTGCCAGCTATATTTAGAAGTTGTATAAGAAATACTTTCCAATTTGACATTGGCACATAATCTACACCGTCTTGACAAGAAATTGCAGGTGTTGGCTTATTACTAGGGTTGAAAAAATGTTCAACTACTTTTCCATAAATTACATAGCCTAAAATAAGGCATATAATGCATACAATAAAAGTAAACATACTTTTATATTATACAAAAAAAAATAACTTATGTCAACATTTTTGATTTTTTAAAATGGTAACTGGAAAAAGTAAATGCAATTTGTAAGAAAAAACGCAAGAAATTAAGCAATATTTAGGAGAATAAAAAATATAAATATCACACGATATTTTGTGTTTTTTAATCATAAAAATAAGTATACCTACCCAACTAGAATATATTACTTTTTTCTTGAATAATAATTAAAAAAGTGATATAATATTCTACATGGATAACAGTTATGAAGAAGTTGAACTTTCAAATGAAATGTTAACACAAGAACAATTAGAAAAATCAATACGGACGTATGTTAAAAATAAACCTAAAAAACAGAAATTAAAAAAAGTTGTTCAAGTAGGCGATTATGTTAGTTATGATGCGGGAAAATGGAGTAAAGAACAAATTGATATTCTTAAAGATTTACAATTACTTGGCGGAAGAAAAAAAGATGGATTTATAGCACCAAAATGTGAGTCTAGCAGAAATGGAGTTTTCAACAATGGAAATTGGAAAGTTTATAATGTTAGTTGGAATGGAGTAACTTTAATTAATGTTTCCGAAACTGTACAATACCGTGTTTGTGATGTATTAATTAAAGCTCTATTTGGTTTTAGAAAAAACTCAATAGTATATGATACTAGATTTTGGAAAAACTATGTAAATAAATATGCTGTAAAAGCTGAACCGCTTATTGGCTTTGAAAGCGGAGGGAATTTCCAATTAAGACTTAGAAGATTACATACTATTATTAATAATGGATTGGGACATGCTTTAATTACGCCTATGGTAAAATTAAAAAGAAACGTTAAAACAGTAGGTAAAAACGAACATGATGAATGGGTATTGGTACTATAATAAGTCGTTTTTGTATAATTGTGAATTATATTCACAGTTATTGGTTAAATAAAATGATAAATGCACGATACAACAAAAAACATGCAATTAAGTATTGAAAAACAGTTGGTTGAACTAACTGTTTTTTAGTTGTATAATAAAAGATGCTTGCTTGTTGTTGAAAGGAG
>CALYAQ010000100.1 GCA_944393615.1 uncultured Clostridia bacterium | reverse complement strand
ATAGAGGGCTGGTATAACAGAAAAAGGATACATTCAGCGATAGGTTATCAGATACCTTATGAAGTGGAAAAAATGTCAGCATAAAAATTACACGGTTTTGTGTCCAAAAACTTGACATAGATTCAGAACAAGGCGAGAAAATAGGACAAAAGCGTGGCGAGAAAATAGGAAAAAGAAAGGCCTTGGTAAAAGCTGTGCAAAAAATGTATATGCTAAATAGTGATATAGAATTTATATCAAAAGTAACGGAATTATCAAAAGAAGATATAAAAAGGATAACAAAGGATATTCCTAAGAACAAAATTAATATTTAAATAAAAAGGCTGTATGAATGTTTATCATACAGTTTTTCCTTTTAATATTCAATAATTTTTTGAGTAAAATCAATGTTATATTTCTGGCAATATATATCTGAACTTAACATATCTTTTTTCAATAAAGGGTTATTTCCATATTGCTCAACATATTTTTTTACAGAAGTAATAATAGGTATATTACATTTTTTTGATAATTTTTTGATAATTTCTTTACCATTAGAATTAAATCCTAAAATTCTAATATACATATAGCCATTTTTTTGTATATCATTAAATTCTGATTTGGTCATATCTAATAAAATATGAATTAATATACGCTGTATTTTTGCTTGAGTAAAGCGTTTGGTTTTTACTAAATCAATAAATTCATATATGTTATTAGTTTCAAAACTATATTTTTTTAATCTGCTTTCCAAACCTTCGGTTACTTCTAATATATTACAAAGTGTAGATAACTCCATTTTTCTAATTGAGTATAATATTTGTGTGCCGAATTTTTCTAAAAAAGTACAATTAGAACTATTTATTAATTCGTATGTCGCATTTGGAACTAATTTTGATAAAGATTTTCTATTTATTTTGTTATCGTGTAATAATTCTCTAATAGCTGTAGCACTACAAATATTATTAGATATATTTTTATCTAAATAGTCTGTGTTTCGTTTTATTGTATAAGGTACTATTGAACTATTGTGTTTTTTTAATGCCTTAATATATTCAATACCCAATATATTGTTAGGAGATTTTAGTATGTCACTATATTTTTTAGAGTTTAATATTTTTAATAGACTTATTTCGTTTGCTTTTGCAAATGTTATGCCTTTTGTCAATTGATTTTTTAACTCCTCTTTGTATTCTTTAGGTTCAGACAATAATACATTAGATATGTTAGATAATAGTTCAATATTATTACATTCTGTACCAAAAGATATTGTATTTATACAATTTAGACTATCTAATAATTTTATACTATAATCTGCGAAAAATTCTGCACTATTAACACTATAATATATTGGTAATTCAATAACTAAATCTATACCTGATTGTATAGCCATTTTAGTTCTTATCCATTTATCATATAGAGCAGGTAAACCTCTTTGTATAAAGTTACCACTCATTATACAAATGGTATAATTGCTTTTTAATGCATTTTTACTTTGTACTAAATGATGTAAGTGTCCATTATGAAATGGGTTATATTCAGCAACAATTCCAAGATTATTCATTTTTATCACCATATATATATTATCATAATATTTGACTTTATTAAATATGAAATACAAAAATTTATAAAATAGGGTTGACAAATAACATAAAAATGGTATAATAATCTTGTAAGTTAAGTTACATTTGGCTAAAATCAATTGATTAAGCAAATCTTTTTGAATTCATTAATTCAAAAATGAAAGATAAAGGCATAGCCTTTGTACTTGATTAATTGAAAATAGCAAATTAGCTTATCTTGCAATAAAGGGTTGGATTTGTATCGACAATTGAACAGTGCATTATTTTCACATCACATTGGTTATGGTCATATTGGTAATTTTAATTACCAAAAATATTTTTGAGTAACACGCATATACTACCATATATTTATGGTTTTTTTATTTTCTGAATATAACATATTACTAAAAACATAATAATGTGTCTGTTAGGTATTGTTAGTATTTTGAAATTAACATACTGAAAATCGTCAGGGTAATTTCAAAAAATTTAATATTTGCTTTTAAATTATGTAAAAGTGTGATATAATTATATTGTTAAATTATTTGGAGATAGTAGTATGAATATACTGTTAAAAAAATTTACTGCTTCTGTGTTTCTAATTCCTGTAATAGCGAGTATAATTACCTTAAATGTTTCGGAAGTTTTGAATTGGGGGATTTTCTATAAATTTCTGTTAATGATATGTATTGTTAACATATTAAACAAAATTTATTCAAGAATAACTATTAGAAAACAGGAAACAGTTATTGAAAAAATTTTTTCGGAATATAGTGTTGAAAAACATATTACTAAAAACAGAATATTGGGTCTGTTAGGTATTGTTAGTATTTTGGCATTAACGTATTTTATATTAACATATACAAATGAAAAATCAGATTTAACTATAGTGCTAGGAATGATTGCATTAGTATCTTGGTTGTATTATGATGGATATAGCCATTTTAAGCTCATAGGAACTGATATAGAAGAAAACAAGAAAAGTGTATATACATTGGCAATGATAATTTGTTCGTATTCCATAATTGCTACGTTGAAACAATCTTTTGCAATGCTAATGTTGCCAATGATTGCAATTTCAATATTGCTTCCCGTAATTATATTATCATTGTATAAAGATGTGACTAGACCGATGATTATTCCCAAAGAAGGGTAAAATACCTTTCTTTTTTTGTTGACAAAATAAAAAATAGATATATAATATTAGTATGTATAAGGATATGAAACAACCAATATAAATTTATGGAGGAATAATATGTTAAGAATAGTAATTTGTGAAGATGAAGAAATTACAAGAAGAAGAATACAGGCATCGTTAGAAGAAATATCCATAAAAAATGACATAGATTTAGAGGTTTGCTTGTCAACTGGGGATCCGTTTTTAGTATATAATTATGCTCATGAAAGTAGGGTAGATATACTATTATTAGATATAGATTTAAAAAATGAAAATATGGATGGATTAGAGTTGGGAAATAGGTTAAGGAAAATTGATAAAAATGTTATAATTGTATTTGTGTCATCACGAATGGAAAGAATATTGCAAGTGTTTTCATGTAATCCATTTGACTTTATTCCAAAACCTTCAATTAATCCACATCTAGAAGAAGTTATTATACGTATTATTGAAAATAAAATGTATACGCCACATGGACATTTTGTTAAAATAAAAAATATTGTTGTAAATTTAGATGAAATAATGTATATTGAAAAGCAATTAACAAAAGCAATATTTCATACTACCAATAGCGATTTTGATATATATATTTCTTTTTTAAGATTATTTGATTGCCTGACAGATAATTTTATACAGATAAGTAAATCGTTTATAGTAAATAAAGAATTTGTTGTTAATGCTTATGAGAAAAACAAAATTATTATACTAAAGAATAACGAGGAACTATATTATAGTAAAAAGTATATTCATGAAATTGACAAGGCTTTTGTAACGATTAATTAAATTGCATTACAAACGCAATACATACAAGTAGAGAAATATATTATACAATAGGTATATAAAAAGATGTAAAGGGATTAGTAAAAAATGGTAATACACGATACAAGCCTTGGGGCTCTACACACACACACACACACACAATTGGATACAATTTACAATTAAAGTTTGAAGAAAAATTCAAACTTGATTTAGTATGTAAAAAAATAAATAGGAAAGAGAAAATAAAACTAGAGTAACATACAATAAAAAGTATGTACTTTAGTTTTTTTGTATTGTAAAAAAATAACAAAAAATATAAAGAATTGAAAGTGATAAAAAAGTATAGACAAAAGAACAAATACATGATATATTATGTATATAGCAATATGTCAAAATATAAATATATTTTAG
>CALYAQ010000099.1 GCA_944393615.1 uncultured Clostridia bacterium | reverse complement strand
TTACTTCTGCTTTCGTAAATCCGAAATATTCGGTTGCTTGATTACTAAATATGTTATATACATCTAAATTATTCAAATCACTAAATATACTTTGTTGCCCTATTTGTAATACACCTGTCAATATTCCCACTTGCAAATATTTATTATCTTTCAATGCACTACTCAAAAATGTACTTATATAGGTTTTTGAATTTTCTAAAAAACCTTGCGTATATGCTGTATTTAATGGTATATCATATTCATCTATCAATATTATAGTTCTTTTTCCATAGTATTTATATAAATATTCTGTTAAATCTCTTAATGCATTTGAATAATCACTTACTGTTCCTATTCCATTTTGTATATTATTATATACTTTTTGTTGATTATTTAATAATATTTCTTTTATATTATCATATTTATTATATTCTCTAATTATTATTTTCTTTAACTCTTCATACATCTTTTCCCAATTATCTTGTTTAGTTTCTTTTAATGATATAAATATTACTGGGTATGCATTTTGGTATTGTTTATATTCTTCTACACTATCTATGTATAGTCCTTTAAATAGCTCTTTATTTTCTTCTTTTTTCGTTATATCAAAATATTCTGCTAACATTTCCATATTTGTTGTTTTTCCAAATCTTCTTGGTCGTAAATATAGCTTGGTTCCAAAAAAGCTCTTTATAGTTTCTTTTATAAACGCTGTTTTATCTATATATAGGCAATCTTGCGTTATAATTTGCTTAAATGAACTTACGCCTATTGGTATTTCTCTCATTTTCACTTACACTTCCTTCCCTTAATTCCTTATCTCAACCTATTATTATTATATATTATATAAAAACTTTTATCAAGCATATTTGCATCTTTTCTTTTTGCTTTTTAATCAATCTATAGTGTCTTTTATAAATTGCTATTCTTTACATTTTACAACTTATACTTTCTAATGTTTCCTTATTATGTTTTTTATAATTCCCTTTTTCATTTTCTATATCTTTTTCTTGATTTTTTAAACAGCCAAAAACCAAGACAACATATTTTTATTTATGTTTTCTTGGTTATATTTTTCTATATATCTATATTTCCTCTCTCCTTGCTATCTATACTATCAAAAATATTGCAATTTGTATGTATTACATTTGTATTATTTCTTGTTTAGGTATATATATCTTTTTACAAATAACTATACATAATACAGCTAACACTATTCCAAATACTCCAGTATAGAATATATTAGTTATATATTGATTAAACAACATTGTTAAGCCAATTACTCCAAATACTATAAATAGTATGGTTGATAATATATTTAATGCTTTAGGATTTAATTTTTTTTGTATTATGCTCCCTATAAATATAGATAATACATTACTAGCAACCATTGCTAAAGTCGCTCCCAAAAGTATATAAATGTAGTCTGTTTCGAACTGTGTTGTAAGTGCAACAGTTGATAAATTTGTTTTATCTCCTAGTTCGCCTAAAAATATTGCTAATGCAACCGTAACTATACCACTAGAAAAAATTTTAAATTTCTTTGTTCCTTCTTCTTCCACATTATCCTTTCTTGATTCTAAAGCATTAAAAAAACCAAAAAGTATAAATATTAAACATGCCACCAATTTTATAACTCCGTCTATTCCGGGAAAGTTATTAATATATGAACCTATTAATATTGCTATAAAATTAGAACATAACGCACCTATAAATATACCAATCAGTACTTTATACACTTTATACTTACTTGCAAAGTTAATTACAAGTAATTGGGTTTTATCGCCCATCTCTGCACACACTATTAAAATAAAACTGGTTAAAAAAGCTATTAAATTACTATACATATTTTCCTCCATTTTGTCTATATTAAATATATAAGCAGTAGAAAGGAATTATATGAATAATATTTTAGGAATTATTTCGCTTGCAATGGCAGCAATCATTGGAGCCGGCTTTTCATCAGGGAAAGAAATAACTATTTTTTTTAATAACACTGGACATTATGGTATACTAAATATAGTTTTAGCAGTAATAGTTTTCTTTTTCACTTTCTATTATGTTTTTAAACTAATTGATAAATACGAAGTAGATAACTTCAAAGAATTAGTAGAAGTAATAGCAAATAAGAAAATTGCTGGTATAATTCAACACATTATGTCACTTTTTCTATTAATAATTTTTTGGATTATGATAGCTGGTTTTGGAGCATATTTAACACAATTATTTGGTGTCCCCGAAATTGTAGGCTCCATTATTTTAGCCATTGCATGTTATATAACTTTTAAATTTAATATAGAAGGAATAATACGCATTAGCAAATATGTTATACCTTTAATTATTTTAGGTATTATTTTGTTATTCTTTAATACTCCTATAACTTATACCATAGATAAATCATCTGATATTCCAATATTAAAGGGTATGACATCTGGCATTATATATGCTAGCTACAATATTGTAATTGCTATACCAATCATGATTGCAGCACGTTCATTAATACGTAATAAAGCAGAAAGAGTAATATCTTCAATAGGAATATGCGTTGTATTAGCCGTATTAATTACATTTATATTTTTGCTTAACAATACATTTATATTTAGTGTTGCCTCACTTGATATGCCTTTATTGTATATTGCTAGTCAAGAAAACATGTTTATATACGTATTCTATATTATAATGATTTGTCTTGCAATTTATACAACAGCTATTTCTGCTGGATACACAGTAATATCCAAATATTCCAATAATAAAAAACTAATGCAATTTTTAAGCATTGTTATTTGTGCTTTAGGTATAGTAGTAAGTAAAATAAATTTCTCAGTGCTTGTAGAATATTGTTTTTCATGGATTGGATATATCGGTTTAATAGAAATATATTTGATAATAAAAAAAGCAAATAAAAGAAAAAAAATAGAGTAATTACCCTATTTTAAAACAAAATTAACATTATCTATTCCACCCAAGTTCGTTACATTAGTATAGCCCATTTCTTTTAAAATATCTGTTGCAACTTTACTCCTTTTTCCGCTTTGGCAAAAGGTCATAATTTGTGTGTCTTTAGCTAATTTCATTTTCTTTATTTCCCTTTCTAATTTATTTAGTGGTATATTTATGGTTCTATCCACTATTACCTTATCACTAGATAAATGTTCTGCTTTATCTCTAACATCAATTATATATGTGTGCTTACTTATTCTATTAAACATATTTGTTCACCTATTATATTATATGTACAAAGGTATAAACTTGTTCTTGTGTAGCTAAACAAATATTGCAATGCTTTTGTTCCTTTGTTTGTTATTAATTCATAACATTTTAAAAGTGAATCTATTTTTGTGTAAAAATGTACCGTATGTTAATAGAAAGCTGAACAAACACAAAAAGAAAAAAACTTTAATAATTCGAGGTACTAAACAGGTTGGCAAAACTTGATTAATGAAAGATTTTAGTAAAAAGGTCTATGTGTATATATCATTGAACAAATAGAATATGTAAAGCTATAAGGGTACTATCACTTATAGCTTTCTTATTGTAATATTATAATTTATTTATATTTTACCTTATCTCTAATTTATATTAAAAATGTAGCGTATAGAGGTATTGATTTTATGTTATTTTCAAAGCCAAAATTTTTTCCTGATATGCGTATTGCATATTTACAATTGTATCTCTTTTTAAAAACTTCTAAGCTTTTAGATTTTGAATGTAAATTAGCCTTTACTTCCACTGGTATAATTCCATCTTCTGTATCTAAAACGAAATCTACTTCAGCTGTATTAGAAGACGTCCAATAATATAGTTTGTGTCCACTAGATTTTAACATACACGCTACATAATTTTCTGCTAAACCACCTTTAAATATATTTATTGTATCTAAATTCAAATCTTTTAAATCTATATTAGTTAAACAGGTTAGTAGTCCTATATCACTCATGTATAATTTGAAACTTGAGAAATCAATATACGCATTTAACGGTTTTAAAGCTTCAGTCTTTATACACTTAAGTACAACTCCACTATCAATTAACCATTCCAATGCATTACCAAAGATACTAGCATTTCCGCCTTTTTGTATTAATTTATATTGAAATTTTTTATTATCCTTTGCTAATTGCACGGGTATAGAATTATAACTAGCTATAATTTTTATACTTTCTGATGCTGTAGCATACTTGGTCATATCATTAATATATGAATTTATAATAAATGTTTGTAATGCTTTTTCTTCTAGCCCTTGTATATTACTTATATATTGTACAACTACAGCTGGCATTCCTCCTATTATGTTATACAATTTATAATACTGCATAGCTTTATTATGTAATATTTCTGGCAATGGTTTTAACTCCATAAAATGTTCTTTAATTTGCTGTAGTAACACGTCTTCTTTATTGGCCATTAAAAATTCTTCAAAATCTAGTGGATACATATATTTAATTATTACTTTACCAACAGGGAAAGAATAGTCCTTTGTATTAACTGCAACACCTAATAGACTTCCCGCTCCTATTATATTATATTGAGGAGTTTCTTCCGCAAAATATTTTAATGATGTTAAAGCTCTATTGCAAACTTGTATTTCATCAAAAATAATTAGTGTTTCTTGTTCCAATATATCTATTTTATAGTATGACTCAAGAATTTTAATAATTTTATTAGGTGAAATATTTCCCTCAAAAAATGGAATGACATCTACATCTTTTTCAAAATTAACATAAACTACATTTTTATAGTACTGTTTCCCAAACTCTTTTATAATCCAAGTTTTACCAACTTGTCTTGCTCCATATATTAACAGTGGCATTCTATTTTCTTTCAATGCTTTCCATTTTATTAATTCATTTATAAATTTTCTTTGCATAAATCCCTCCTACAATATATAATACAGCATTTTATTTCTATTGTCAATATTATTCCTATGAAAAATATTAAAAAAACATATTTTTACATACGAATAATATTGTATTTTTTAACTTTCATTCATTTTTTCTACTGTTTTACGCACTTTACTTTATCATACACACCTTCTTATTTACAGCTCAAAAAGTAATACAAATATAACAAACACAAAAGCATATTTTTCTTTTGCTTTTGTATCTGTTATTGTAATATTACACTTCCATTTATAACTAGCTCTAATCGTTGTCCTAGATACTTTGCAGCCTTTTTACACATTACCATTCTTTGAGTAAATATCTCAAAGTAATCCATAATTTGTGTAATACTAGTATCTATTTGTAACTTTACAACTATTTTTTTCTTTTGATTATCTATTGTTAACTCAGACTTTTGTACAGCATAATTAACCCTATTATGAATATGCAAATTAGGATCCTCTTTTGTTGTTACTCTACTTCTATGCACATCTGTTTTATCTGCAAGTATTAGCGCTGCAGAAATGGGGCTAACAGGAGTACCAGTTAATTCGTCATGGTTTCCAATTGCCATTATAATATTGGTAGCATCATCTGCATCCATTTTCATATCTATAAGGATTTGATACGCTAACGTTGCACCTGTATGAGCGTGGTCTGTTCTATTTATAGCATTTCCTATATCATGCAAATATCCTGCTATCATTCCTAGAGTAATCAAACGCTCGTCATACCCTAATTGTTGTAATATCTCCCCTGTTCGTAGTGCAACTAGTTTACTATGTCTTACAGAATGTTCAGTATATCCCAATTCATCTAACTGTATTTTAGAATATTTAATTAACGCTTTTACTTTTTCATTTTCTTCAACATCTGTTAATGTAATCATTTATGCTTATCTTTCCTTCCTATCTTTGTAGTTTATTAAAATTCACACCTATTATACCACCAACACCACCGACTATCAATACAGAAATTATTAATAGTATTGATTGCTGATTTAATGTAAAACCAACTTGAAAAGCACTACCTAATACATATACTATTCCTAAATATATACTAGATATAATAACGCCATTTACTAGTCCCGCTGTTGCAATTCTTCCACAATAAA
The DNA here is from genome assembly GCA_944393615.1 of uncultured Clostridia bacterium. Classification (GTDB taxonomy): domain Bacteria; phylum Bacillota; class Clostridia; order TANB77; family SIG350; genus CALYAQ01. Next base: position 5,209 of record CALYAQ010000099.1, on the reverse strand, counting down.
TTACAGTGGACAAAAATATCGAAAATATTGTTATTCCTGTAACTACAGCAGGTATAGTCGTATCTGAAATATTTGTATATGCTAATATTATAGAATATATAAATATTAATGCAAATGTAAACAAATATGAAAATATCAGCGCTTTTAGTATATGTAAAAATCTATTGTATGTTGTAAACTCTGTAACTTCCTTTTTCACTTATATCACCTCAATAAATAGTATGATATAACTTGTTTAAATATTACTTGTATTTTTATTATAACCCTTTATTTACTTAATAATACATTTGTTTTTATAATTTGATAATCAATAATATTAATACTATAATTTTGTAATGCTTGAATAATATAGTCGGGTTTTAAATTTTCCTTACTACCAGACTTTAATTGTATATATATTATTACTCCCTGTTCTTTTTTTTCAATATTCGCATCTATTATGTATGGACGTATATTCATATCATACTCAATACCATTTTTAGCCAATCTTTTTACAAAAATTTTTTCTTCATTAAATAAATTGTTTACCTTTGGTATATCTTGTTCACTTAATTTTATATGCATTTCATATTTTGCACTTTCTACTAGCGACATTATACTAGAAACTTCACTTACTTCATAAGCATCAATAATAAAAAAACCATTAGGTAGATTTTTATTTAATTTTTCGACTATACATTGTATATCCTTTTGTTGTATTTGAGGTATCTCCACTTCAAAATATTCACATTTGCTAATAACCCCAACACTAGAAGGCAATGCAAAAATTATTTGAGAACGCTGTGTAAAGCCTTGCGAAAATTTAAGCTTGATATCACACCTTCTAAATACTCTATCAAACATAGACATCACATCTAAATGTCCAACATACTTAACCTGCTCGTTTTTTTCATACTTAAATCTTACTTTCAAAACAAGCACCCCCCTTAAACTCAGACATTCCACAACCACTACATTTAAGCCTACAATTTGGTGTTGTTTGTTCATTTAATGCCTTGTTATATTCGCTAATTAAAAATTTCTTTGTTACCCCTAAATTTATAAATTCCCAAGGCAATATTTCCTGTATATCTCTTTCCCTTTTTGCATACCATTTAGGATCTATATTTGATATTTCAAATGCACGCTCCCATTTGTCAAAATCCAATCCATTTTCAGAACCGTCGAATTTACACCCTAATTTCCACGCTTCATAAATTGCATTTCCAATTCTTCTATCTCCTCGTGCAATAATTGCCTCTAAAAAGCTAGTATTAAAATTATTCCAATGAAAAGATATTTCTCTATTAGTTAATTTTCTTTTTAAATACTCAATTTTTTCATTTATCAATTCGTTATCATCTTGTCCTACCCATTGAAAAGCTGTAAATGGTTTTGGTACAAATGTTGATACACTAACTGTAACATTTAGCCTACTCTTTTTTCCCTTATTTATTTTATGATATAGGCCAACAACTTTATTAGCAATAGATATTATTCCGTCTATATCATCAAAAGTCTCTGTTGGTAAACCTATCATAAAATATAGCTTAACAGTGTTCCAACCTTTCTCAAAGGTTATTTTGCATGCATCCAATATATTATCTTCTGTCACATTTTTATTTATAACATCTCGTAAACGCTGAGTTCCCGCTTCCGGTGCATACGTTAAGCCCGATTTCTTTATACTTTTTATTTGTTCTAATAGCTCTGGTTTTATTGAATCAATTCTTAAAGAAGGCAAGGAAATACTTACCTTTTTATCCTCCATTTCTTCTAATAATCTATTTGTCAATTCATAAAAACATGTATAATCACTAGTACTTAATGATGTTAAAGAAATTTCGTTATATCCTGTATTTTGTATACTCTCTTTTGCTAACTCAACTAATCTATCAACGCTTTTTTCTCTCACAGGCCTATACACATAACCTGCTTGGCAAAATCTACACCCACGTATACAACCTCTAAACACCTCTAGCATTATTCTATCATGCACAATCTTGCTATATGGTACTACTGGGCTAGTTGGGAATATTGCCTTATCTAAATCTTTTATTATTCTTTTTTTAACATTTATATTTTTTCCATCTTTTCTTTTAAATGTATTTATTGTACCATCTTCGTTATATTCAACTTCATATAAACTTGGTACATATATGCCTTGTATTTTATCTATTTGTTTTAAAAAATCTTCTCTATTACCTTTAGTTTTCTTCCATTCCTTATATTCGTCCAAAACCTCTAGCAACACTTCTTCGCCTTCTCCCAAAACAAAAAAATCTAAAAATTCAGCTAATGGTTCAGGGTTATATGCACAAGGTCCCCCAGCAAAAACAAAAGGCATATCACCACTTCTATCTTTAGCAAAAATGCTTATTTTAGCCAAATCTAGCATATTTAAAATATTTGTATATGTAAGTTCATATTGAAGTGTAAAAGTGACAAAATCAAAATTCCTTATACTGTCTTTACTCTCTAAACCATATAACTCAATACTATTTTTTCTCATCATTTCTTCCATATCAAGTTTAGGCGCAAAAACCCTTTCGCAATATGTATCTTGTCTCATGTTTAAAATATTATATAATATTTTCATACCTAAATATGACATGCCTATTTCATAGACCTCTGGAAAACAAAATGCACATCTAATCATACCACTACTAACTTCTTTATTCACTTGATTTAATTCATTTCCCATATATATTGTTGGATTTTGTATTTCTAACATATTTTTGTTATTAATCATTTTCATCACCTAATAATTTATTTTTGTTATATCTTTTATATCATTTAAAATATCTTGTGGTTCTTTTATTATACCAATTGCCATTCCCTCATCATATTCAACTGCTTTATGAATTCGTATTGTACCTGTTTTAAAAATATAGTCTAATATGTTTTTATCAACTACCACCTTATTTATATTTTCATAAGTTACATCTTTTGTTTTTATCAATGCATACGGGTTTTCATACACCAAATAATTATCAAAAAAGCTACATTTCCTTGATTTTGTTTTGTTATATGAACTTACACTTACTTTAAGATATATAACTGTAGTTATAACTAGTAAAGCTATAGCTGTTAAATTATATAACGAATTTGCATCTATAAACTCTATATTCGGTATATACTGTACTATTTTTCCTTGATATATTTTTAGAATTACAATAGTTAAAATATATATTAAATATATCCATAAACTTCTCAAAAAAAACATTCCTATTTTTTCTTTACATTGTAATACATACTTGGGTTGTTCAATATTTTTTTCCTCAATTTGCATTATTATCCCTCCTAAAACATTTTATCATATTTTATTGTTTAATATCAATTAAAGTTGCAAAATATTAATTAAATAATGTATAATCTTTATGAAAGGAAAAAAAATGAAAGAAGAACAATTTGAAAGATTAATAAATTTAATAGGAATAGAAGGAATACAAAAATTACACAACTCCCACGTTGCTGTATTTGGAATTGGGGGAGTTGGGGGCTATATTGTTGAAAGTTTGGCTCGCTTTGGAGTGGGTAACATTACTTTAATTGACAACGACACTGTTTCATTATCAAATTTGAATAGACAAATTGTAGCACTCCATTCAACTATTGGAAAGTATAAGACAGAGGTTATGAAAAATAGGGTATTAGATATTTATCCAAATTGTAAAGTAAATACAATAAATACTTTCTTTGATAATACAACATACAAAAATATATCATTTGAAAAATTTGATTATGTAGCAGATGCAATAGATAGTGTAAAATCAAAATTATTACTAATTCAAATATGTAAAGAAAACAATATCCCTATTATATCTTGTATGGGAACTGGTAATAAGCTAGACCAAATTAGTACAAACAGCATATAGTCCATCATACTTCTTGTATGGGAACTGGTAATAAGCTAGACCCTACAAAATTACAAATTACAGATATTTCAAAAACAGTACAATGTCCACTTGCTAAAACAATACGTACTGAACTAAAGAAAATGGGAATTACTAATTTAAAGGTGCTATTTTCAACTGAACAAATAAAGAAAGCTAATATATCAGAAAATAACAAGGTTGTTCCTAGCTCTATAATTTCTGTTCCAGCAACCGCCCGGTTTAATTATTGCAAACCAAATTATACTAGATATATTGGAAATGTAACAATATTACTTACATTGTACTTATTTATATATAAAACCTATACCTACTCAAAACGAGCTAGTATAGGTTTTATTATTTCTATTCATTCCATAATGTTACACGAAACGCTGTTGGTACCCCTGAAGAACCGTCGTATCCAAGGAAAGCAAATATTCCTGACCTATTAACATTATGTCCCCCATCTCTTTCATATATAGGTCCACTATTGCCTCCTGAATGATTAAAAGGGTATGATATGTTTTTATACCAGGCATTGTCTGCATTATTAGTAGCACTAGTTTCATATATAGCATCTCCATATACACTTGCGTCATATCCAGTATATGCATCATAATATTTGCTATCCGCATTACCTAAATATGTACTTACTGCAGATTGTAACAAACCTGCTACCATTGCCCAATGTCCACCTGCCATATCAAATATTCCGTAACAATTACCAGTTGTACTTTGTAATACATTTGTATGGGCTGTCGCTCCACTTGTACCACCTGCATAACATGTTGCAGACCAATTATTTACGTTAATTTCTGCATTTATAGCTATTTGGGTTCCATTCCTTCCATACTTACTATATGCTAAGTATGTTATTGCTCCCCATTCTATATTTTTCATTAAATGACTATCCAAATTAGCATTATTTAGGTTATTACTATCGTATAATAAGCAATTATTGAAAGCTTGTGAAAACGCAATGTATTCCCACACTCCCACTCCTGGTTTTGATACTGCTTTTATTGTGCTACTTATTGCTACATTTCCAATACTTGCACTACTTGTTGTGGTTGCTACTCCACTTTTTTCCATACTCATTTCATATTTTGCTACCCAAAAGCCTGCTAACTGTGTTCCGGTTGTACTATCTCCGTCATAATAGAATGCGGGATGTATATTCCAATTACCTTGTCCACTTGCATTTTGATATGTTGTTCTTCCTGTTGTACTTACATTTGTTTTATCTTTCAAAAACTCTACTTCTATTGTTCCTGCTGTACTTGTATGATATCCACTTGTTATACTATATGCATATCTTGGTATCCATACCCAATAACTTCCGTCACTTGTTT
>CALYAQ010000098.1 GCA_944393615.1 uncultured Clostridia bacterium | reverse complement strand
GACTCGGTTCATTATGTCTATTTTTCTTGGTATCTACTTTAATTTTACACTATTTTCAAAAAAAAGCAATACTTTTTGTTAAAATATTGCTTAATTTGTTGCATTTTTTCTTACAACTTGCATTTACTTTACAGAATTGCATTTACTTTTTCAGTTGACCAAAAATGTTTTTTCACAAAAAGTCAACTTTTTTATTCTAAACTATTGAAATATTTTTTTAATCATGATATCATATTGCCAATAAAGCAATTTGTCAAAAAGGAGCGATATTATGATATATAATTATATTCAAGAAATTCGTAAACAACAAGGTTTAACTATTACTGCGTTAGCTAAAAAAACTGGTTTATCAGTAGGTTATATTTGCCACCTTGAAAGAGGTAGTAGGGAAAACCCTTCAATGAAAGTAATGAAAAAAATCTGCTTAGCTCTACATAAAGATTTAACAGATGTGTTCTATATTTAGTTGAAATATAATATAATTCTATAAGATAGAATTAACATAATTTTCATTTTTTAAAAAATCTGTTGAATTATGTATTAAAGTATGCTATTATATATTTATAAGAATATATAATAACAAGGAGAACTATTATGAATCAAATACTGTATGCCGAAAAAAAAATAGCTGAGCACAAAATAGTACTTATAGTACTATTATTTTGCCTTATTTTCCTTTCTTTTGTTTTTTCACTAATTAACATGGGAAACGAAAAAATTATACCTAACGTAAATATATCAAACATAGATTTATCTAATTTAACAAAAGAACAAGCTTACACTAAGTTACAACAGGACTTCTCAATTCCTAATCCTGACAGTACAATTGATATTATTGTCAATGGTCAAAAATACACTACACCTATTACAAACTTAGGTCTTGTACCAGATTATGAAGCAATGGTTCAAAATGCATATAATGTAGGTAGGAACGGAAATATATTGTCTAATAACTATAGCATACTATTTACATATATATTTGGACGCAACTTGACACCAAGCTATGTAATAAACGATGACGTTTTTGATAAATTATTAATTACTTTAAAACAAAACATTAGTGAAACAAAAATAGACGATACATATACCATAGATGAAGAATATATAACTATAACAAAGGGGAATGACGGAATATCTTTAGATAGTAACAAATTAAAACAAGAAATAATTGAACACTATATAAAACAAGACTCAAGCCCAATAACAGCTACAATTCAAAGTACTACTGCTAATAAAATTGATTTGGAAGAATTGTATAGTCAAGTTCACAAAGATGCTGTAAATGCACAGTCTGTAATTGAAAACGGAACATTGGTATACAAAGAGCATATAGACGGTATAACCTTTAAATTAGATGATGCAAAATTTTTATATGATAACTCAACAGAAAAAACAATAAAAATACCATTAGTTGTTACAAAAGCTTCAATAACAATAGATCAAATTATACAAGATGCATTTGGTGATACTTTGGCAACATTTACATCAACATATAAAGAATCTGAAAAGAATAGAACGGTAAATGTTAAACTTGCCGCAAGTAATATAAATGGTACAATTTTAATGCCTGGTCAAGAATTTTCATTTAATAAAGTTGTAGGTGAAAGAACAAAAGCTAATGGATTTAAAGTTGCAACTATATATAGTGCTAACCAACTTGCTCAAGGTTTAGGCGGAGGAATTTGCCAAGTTTCTTCAACACTATATAATGTTGCTCTACTAGCAGACTTAAATATTGTTGAAAGAAAAAATCATCAACTTACAGTTGCTTATGTTCCATTAGGTCAAGATGCAACAGTCGCTTATGGTTCAATTGACTTTAGATTTACAAACAACAGAACAAAACCCGTTAAAATTGTAGCAGAAGGAAAAAATGGAGTTTTAACTATATCTTTACTTGGTACTAAAGAACAAACAGACAATGGTAAAGAAGTAATTATAAAGACTGTAACTAATAGCTCTAAAGCATATACAACAAAAACTATTGAAGATAACACTATGAATGTAGGCGAACAAGTAGTAATACAAAATGGAGGCTATGGCTTTACAGTAAGCACCTATAAAATAGTAAAAATAAACGGAGTAGAAGTAAGTAATACATTTTTACATAAAGATACATACAATCCACTGCAAAAAATTGTAAAAGTGGGAACAAAACAAACATCTACAGAAACAACTACACCTGTGGAACCTACAGAACCTACAACTCCAGACGATAATGATACCCCTATTACTCCTCCAGTAGATACTAAACCTGAAGATACAACACCTGAAAACAAACCTGAAAAACCAGATATTTCCGAACCAGAACCAGAGTTGCCTCCTGGATGGGACGTACCTGAAAATAATTTATAGCAAAAAAATCTTAAATCTCTAACGAGTTTTAAGATTTTTAATTTTACATTATTACAATTATTTCATGTTCTTGTTTGTCATTTTGCATCATAACAATATTATCCGGTATTAAATTATTATCTAGAAATACTTGGTCAACTCCACTTTGTTTTCCATTAGGATTTCTAACAACTATATGATATTTAGTATCCATATACATATACCATAATTCATATTCATGCCATTTACTATTAATACAAGGATTAATATTTAAATGATTAGCTCTAATTTGTAAACCCAGTATATATTCTACAGCAACTTTATATAGCCAGCTCGAAGAACCAGTATACCAACTCCAGCCCCCTCTACCCTCTAGCCCCATACTAGAATATACATCAGCTGTAACTACATAAGGTTCCACTTTATACTTTCTACTTGCCTCATTAGTTCGTGCATGTTCAATAGGGTTTAACATTCTAAAATATTCCTCTGCTAAATTACCATTACCATTTATAGCTTGAGCCATAATACTCCATATAGCACCATGTGTATACTGTCCACCATTTTCACGTACACCAGGTATATATGCCTTTATATATCCCGGTTCTAACACCGTATTATTAAAACTCGGTGCAAATAGCTTTATGATTTTATTATCTCTATCTACTAATAAACTATCTACAGACTCTAACGCTTGTAACCTTTTATCTTCATCTCCAAATTTAGAAATATTAGCCCATGCTTGCACAATAACATCTATCTTACATTCATCATTTTGATTACTTCCCAGTACATCTCCATTTTTAAATATAGCCCTTTTATACCATTTACCATCCCAACTATCTTCAAGTCCTTTTTTTAATAATTCTAATGCATGTGTATATCTAACATATCTTTGTTCATCTCTTTGTTTAACATACGGTAAAAAATTAGTTATTATATCATATAGGAAAAAGCCTAACCATACACTTTGACCATATACATTATTAAGTCCGTCGCTCCAATCTCCCGAACCTATATTAGGTAAGTTGTTATTACCAAATGTTATACTTTTGTCAATAGTTCTACAAATATGCAAGAATATACTTTCTTCAGTATTACTCTTTACTGGTATTTCATATCTTTCCTTTTCATGTTCTGCTAAAATATTACTTTCTATATATGGAACAACCTCATCTAAAATACTATTATCGCCTGTTATTTTTATATATTCCATTGTAACATACCCTAGCCATAACATATCATCAGAATATCTTGACCTAATTCCTTGGTCATTTTGAGGGTGCCACCAATGTTGTACATCTCCTTCTATATATTGATGTTTAGCATGATATATTATTTGATTTCTAGCTATTTTAGGATTTACCAACATAACACTCAATACATCTTGTAGTTGATCTCTAAACCCAAAAGCTCCTCCACTTTGATAATACCCTGAACGTGCAAACATTCTACTAGCAACAGTTTGATATATCAACCATTCATTAATTAATATATTCATAGATTCTACTGGCGTGTTTACTTTTATAGTATTAGTTAATTCTTCCCAGTAATCAATGGTTCTATCGTATTGCTCTTTTATATATTTAGTATCAACATATTTAAATATATTATTTCTGATACTATCAATATTATTATCTTGCCCAGTTATAAAGTAGATGTTTTTTACTTCGTACGGTTCCAATGTTACATCTTTTATAGCTTTAATAATACCATTACCATTTTTAAGTTCTGAAATATCATACTTGCACTTTCTATCAATATCATTATTTTCAGCTTCCTGAGTTATTCCTAACATATACATAATTTCACTATTAAAATTATTTGCGTATTCGTTTTTAATCATTAAGCAATCATTACTATTGTTTTCTAATATATTATATATTTTTTTACCAACTTCACTTCCCATTAATAGTTCCATATTATATTGTAAAGATATTTTTCTTTTTGCACCAATTTTATTTCTAATCGTGCATATACAAACTTTACACGAATCATCGATAGGTACAAAAACTTTTTGCGTAGAAAAAATATCATTTATATCAGATTCATATATTGCATATCCTTTTGCATATTTAATACTATATGTTGCTTCTTTTTCTTGATATGGATAACTAGTAATACTCCATTTTTTGCCTTCTTCCTGCTCTGAAACAACAATGTATTCACTAGGTTTATTCATAACTTGGTCATTTTTCCAAATACTTATTTTATTCAAACCACTATTTTTACCCCAAGAATATACTATTCCATTTTCGCTTACCATTGTTCCAAAATTAGAATTTGCTAAAATGTTTATCCATGGTGCAGGAGTTGCATAACCCTTATTCAATATAATTTGATATTCTTTTCCCTTGTCTTTACCATTGCAAACAAAACCACCAATTTCATTATAGTATAGCAAATCTCCTGTTTCATAATTTATTATATTAGGAGAATTTTTCTCCATATTAGGCTCTTTTGTTTTTTCATCTGTTTCAATACCCTGTTCTATGTCTATTCTATTATCATTTTCCGTACTCAAAACATTGCTATATTGCCTACACTCAACAATTAAAACAGATATATTCATAATTGTTTTTTCAACATTTTCAGAAACACTATTTCCATCTAGTACATATATGCCATAATTAATATCCATTCTAAGACCATTAAAACCAATATATCTTACTATTTCTTGATATATCTGCTCAGTATACTCTTTATTTGATTTAATATATATAACTAAATCAAAATCAACACCTTTTCTTTTTATATATTTATATGCTTTTAAAATTTTCTTAATATATACTGTTTCAATTTTTCTATTTATTATTATCATTACTACAGGCTTATCACCAGATATGCTCATAGCCCACAAATTCTGTTGTCTTAAATCTAGCACATTGTTTTCTATTACAGCATACGTTTTTTTATTATCCAGAATATAGCTAATAATTTTAGAATATTGCATAATATCAGACACATTGTATTTATAGAATTTCGACTCTATAATAGACTTGTTATATGCTAAACTTATTTCATCCTTAACATTTTCATAATCATTAAATTTATTAATTGTTTCTATACATTTATCTTTATTATCGTGTACACATATTATATGCGGTATAGATACAAAACCATCTTTTGGTACCTTTACACTAACTTTAAAACATAATATAGGTTCAACAGTTGGTAATATGCTATTAGAAAAAGGCACACTTCCTTTTAACATATTAGCATTATTTATATCTTTATTTCTGCCAATAAATTTGTATCTATCTGTTTCAAATTCAACATGCATATTAAATTGTTTATTAGGAATTATCTTTGATGCTAAAGCAATATTTCTTTCTGATAATTCCTTTTTTCTTCTATTTATTATAATAGTGTCATTGATTTTTTCATATTGCAAAAATAAGTTTGAATATGCTCTATGAGATAAATCATTATTAAGTTTTGTAATTATAGGTTCCATGTAAAAAAACACTTCTAAAGATACTTCTTCATCTGAATTATTTTTAATTTTAACATTTCTAATTTCTCCAAACCCTTGCTCTAATGGTATGATACTTGTTTGAATATCTAATTTATTAAATGTTTTACTAAAGTTACTACTATATAAATAAAAGTCCACATCTGCATTTTCTAAACAATTATTTACTTCATCAGTTTTTATATCTTTAATAAATATCTGCATACCTTTATTAACAATATCACGATTATATCTATACACATATATATCGTCTAATTTGCTATAGCCATATCCATTTTTATCAATTGCTACAGAATAATTTTTATTTGATAACACATTAAATCTATACTTATTCTTAGCTGTATTTATATCAAAATCTTCTTTTGCATCATTTTTAATTATTTTTTTATCTTCATAAATGCCATTATTTAATTTATCACTAATATATATACCATTTTGCGGTTTCTCTTGCAACAATATATCTATGGCATCAATTTCTGCATTATTATGAAATCTTTTTTGCATTATCATATTGTTAATCACGTTATTAATTGATAATAGTATTAAACCTTGATGATGTGCCATAAAAGTTTTAACCGGAACATGAGTATCTTGCCCTATTCTATCTTTTGTATAATCAATAGCATCATAATATCCATATTGACCATATCCACCAGCTTCTACTAGTTTATGCATATTTTTCACAACACGTTTTGGACTTTTAGGTAACATTAATATACTTGCATATGGCGATATAACCAAGTCTTCTTTAAGACCTCTTTTTAAACCAAGCCACGGTATACCAAAAGCCTTATATTGATAGTTGTATTCTAAATCATATAAATTAAATGCGCTTTCTGATATTCCCCAAGGCATATCTCTGTTTTCCAAATACTTCATCTGGCATTTCATTACAAAAGCATACGTTTCATCAACCAAACTATATTTATATGTTTTCATTAATGCAAACGGCATATAGTATTCAAAACTTGTTCCTGTCCATGATAGCAATCCATTTATACCAAACCTTCTAGTTAAGCCTCTTGATAATGTATACCAATGTTTATATGGTACATCTCCTTTTGCAATTGCAACATAACTTAACATTCTTGATTCTGATGCTAATAAATCGTAATACGAATTTACAATTTCTCCCGTTCTCGCATTATATTCTATACTAAATAATTGCTTATTTGGGTTATAGAAGATTGAAAAATCAAGTATTGATATGTTATAGTCAACTCTATTTTCAAGTTTTTCATCTTTTAAAACATTTTTACAAAAATCTCTTAACACATATAGATAACCAATATAGTTACCATTATCAACACTAGATATACTATCATTTAAAGGTTCCAATGTCTTTATATTATACCAGTTATATATATTTCCTTTAAATTTTTTTAATTTATCTATAGTATCTAATATATTACTAATTACTTCTTTACTTGTATTAATATCAATAAATTTCATATCATAAGCACAAATAACAGCCATTAAAGATAGCCCTATATTGGTAGAAGATGTCCTATATACAACTTTAGGTTCTCTATTATCTTGATAATTATCAGGTATTAGATAATTATTTTCTTTAGTTAAATATTTATTAAAATATCCCCAAGTATCTTTTGCAACATTTGTTACAAATTGTATCTCATTTTCATTCAATTGATTTTTAACTTCTTTTGATTTACTTATATACCATGCTACAAATGGAGATATTGCCCATAGTACAGCAATTATAGTTGCAAATATAAAGTTACTAATTTGGGTAGAAAATAGCAACGTCGCAATTACTAATATAAAGCCCCATAATGAAGATATATACATTTCATTAGTGTATGTTTTTAAATCTTTACCCAATACCTTTTCTGCTTGTTCTGCAGTCATCCATTCAAGCATATTCTTTTTAGAAATATTAATTCTATATATAGTCCTTACGAAAGTTTCTATATTTGTAATCGCTATATATGGCAAAAACATTAATTCGAAAATAGATTTATATACGCTACCTTCTAAACTTCCAATAACATAACTAGATGTTCTTTTTCTTTTAAATGCACCTCTAATATTAAGTACTTTATCTAATACACTTGGTAATAAATACACCCAAAAAAATAACCTTACAAAAAAGAACCAATTTACATTTAATAGTCCAACTCCTAATATAGCGAATAAGAATAAAGATGTACTAATCAACCCTCTTCTTAAGTTATCAAGTATTTTCCACCTACTTAATTTATTTAAAGGATTACACACTTTTTGTCCTGCTAAAGTTATCTTGTCTTTGCACCATCTTAAAACTTGTATATCTCCTCTTAACCATCTATTTTGTCTTACTACATAACTATTAAATCTACTTGGAAATCCATCAACAAATTCCACATTTGTAACTAAACCACATCTCAAAAAGCTACCCTCTAGTAAATCATGACTTAAAACTGTATTTTCAGGTATTTGGCTATCAAGCACTTGACTAAACACTTTTACATCATAAATTCCTTTACCTGTAAATATACCTTCTCCCCATACATCTTGGTATACATCTGATACTGCATTAGTATAGTTATCTATTCCACCATATCCAGCCCATAAAGTAGAAAATAGATTTTCACTTGCACAATGAATAGACGTAGATACTCTAGGTTGTAGTAAGCCATGTCCCTTTATTACAGCTGTTCTATTATCATTCATAACAGGATGATTTAACGGATGTGCCATTATTCCAACTAATTTAGCAACATTATTTATTCCTATTTGAGTGTCTGCATCAATTGTAACAACATATTTAATCTCTCCTATTTTTTCTCTATCTAACTTTATATCGTAAAAATCTGCTTTTTCTCCATATATCAAAAATCTATTAAATTGAGTTATCATACCTCTTTTTCGTTCCCACCCTAAATATTTGCCTTGACTAGAATTATATCTTCTTTTTCTATACAAAAAATAGAATTTAGGTATATCAAACTTATATTTATTATTTAACTTATCTATTTCTTCATTTCCCACACGCAGTAATTCTTCATCTAAATCAGAATTTTCTTCATCAGCCTCTGAGCAATCTCCTAATAAAGAAAAATATATATTTTCCTGCTTATTAGTCAAATACATTTCTTCTAAATTTTTTATTAATTCTTTTACTCTATCAGTCGATGAAATCAACGTGGGGATTATTACCATAGTGGTGCAATCGTTAGGTATTTCTTTTTCAAAATCAAGTCCAGGCAAAACACGTGGCTTTACTTTTTTTAATATTAATTTGTCTGTAATATACACAAAAATCTGTGATATTGGTATAACAGTTATTAACACGCATATCGTAAACGCAATATATTTATTAATCAAAACTTCCTTAGTTACAAACCATGCAAATATTAAAGTTGTAAATACTGTAAGTATCCATATAGGAGTTAAATATCGGGCTAACTTTTTATTCAAGCTATTTTTATCCTCTTTTTTGCATTTCTTTTTTGTACCTATTATGTTATATAATTCTTCTAACCCATCAGAGAAAAGATAATATCCACAATGTGATTTTAATCCTTTATTTATCTCACACAATTCTATAATTTCACTGCAAATATATTTTTCTGATACTTCTAATTTTTTAGCAAGTTCACACACTTTATCTCTATATTGACTCAAAGTTTCTTCACTCATTTTGCTATATATATTAGCTTTTTCCTTTGACAATATAACATCAATATCACTAACATTTATAAACTCTTTTGCGAAATTAATACTATTAATATTTTTTAAACTTAATATACTATTTCCTATTGATATCTGGTCAATTGCAACATCTAAATGCTGTTTTGATACAACATCATCTACAGTTGTACCTAATCTAAAAACCTGATTATCAAATACATCAGCGTACTCAGTACCTTTTTCTCCTAATTCTCTTAACCTATATGCCATATATTCAATAAAGGGTAAGTTTATTTGCATTCTGTTAGTATCTTTAAATACTAAATCAAACCTTTTATTTTGAGGTTTTTCCCTTAAAATTAATCTTTCTATAATGCTCTCCACTTTATATTTCTGCTTCTCAGCATACATTATCTTTTCACATATTTGTTTTATATTTTGTATTAAAGCAATTTTTATCATTGCAGGTAAAGCCCACAACTCTTCTATTGATATATATTGTGCTTGTGTATATCCATTTAGAAATTCTCTAATGTTATCTATTGTAATTTTTCCATCCACGTTTTTTACGAATTCAAAAACCAACGCATATATTCTAGTATATGTGTTAAACTGTTGAGAATTTGCCCAACCAACATTTTTTAACCCATTTATAAGGCTGTATGCCTCTTTTTGAACTGCATAGAAATTATCTAGTATCCATTCTCCTGCTAAATGTGTGCTAATACCTAATTCACTAAAATTGCTTAATGTATCATACGTTTCTTTTATGTATTCCATATCGTTTTTTAATTGTTTTAGTAAATTACTGTTTTTATACTTTAATGTATTTTCATTAAATCTTAATGCTGCTTTTTTAGCATTTTCATAAATTACACTCTCACTCATATATACCTCTCCAAATTATGACATAGTTATATTTGATAGAATATATTTTAATCTATCAAACCTGATTATTCTGATATTATTATATTTATACTATATCACTAACGAAATAAATTTTCAACCATATTTTGCAAAAAACGCCATTACCTTTATCTGTATATATTGTTTGCATTTTTTTGCAAATTATACCATAAGAAAAAAGATATAAAATTAGTAAAAAGAATTAATAAACTAATTAATTCTTTTTACAAAAATATTTTGACTTTTCATATTTTTATTGATTATACCATTTCATTATACCATTACATATTCCTCTTGCTATTTTATCTTGATAATCTTCTTGTATTAATAAATTAGCCTCATCCTCATTTGATAAAAAACCACACTCAACAACTATAGCTGGTATTTTCGATTTATTTACCAACTTAACATTATTTATACTTTGTGGTACTCTAGTATTTTTAGTTTCTATTACCTCTTTTATATTATCTTGTATAAATATTGAAACTTCTTCTCCTATTTTACTGTCTTTTTGATAAAATATTTGCCACCCTTTACAATAATTTTGTGGAAAACTATTCATATGTATACTAATTAATAAATCTGCATTTGAATTATTAGTAATTTCTATCCTTTTATCTATATCTTCAACTTTTCTTTTTGCAAGTTTTGCATCAGCATTATCATATAACATTACATCTTCACTTCGGGTTAAAACTACTTGTATATTATTATCTTCCAAAATTTTCTTTACTTTTAACGTAATAGCTAAATTCAAATCTTTTTCCACTATCCCACTTTTAGAAACAGCACCGCCGTCTTCTCCTCCATGTCCTGCATCTAAAACTATAATCTTTGATTTTGTAGCAATATCATTTGATGTAACTGGAATAAATAGTAATGTATTTAAAGTAAATACTAATGTGGAAATTAAGAAAATACTAATTAAATACATTGCTTTTCTTTTATCAAATATTTTTTTCAAACATTTCACCTCTTTCATTAGTACATAATATGTTTTTTTATGTTTTATATGTATAAAAAACTATACAAATTCTTACTCAAGAAATTATATAGTTTTTTTATTTAATTATTCCAAAGAACAACGCGCCAAGAATTGCGGACAATAGGCTCGCCGGTGTAATAAGTGAAGCAGAAGCCACCCGCCCCCGATCCACCATCGTAGGCGCCACCACGGTACAAGAACGGATAAGACGAGTAAACGAATGTCGACTCGTCGCCAAACCACCCCACGTAACTATACATAAGCAATGTGCAACTTGCTGACGTTTCATATAATGCATCTCCATAAGAACGCTCTCCTCCTATTTTTCCATAATCTGTAGTCGACGCATTATCGTATACATCTTTATATTTGCTCTCTGCAATTACTATCGATGCTCCGTAACTATTGCTTGTGCTTGTTCCATTCCAATATGCTGCTATATGTTCCCATGCTCCTCCTGATATATCATATATTCCATAACAATTTCCTGTTGTGCTTTGTAATACATTTGTATAGGCTGTTGCTCCACTACTACCTCCAGTGCAATAACTACTGTTACTATTTATCGTTATTTCGGTTTTGTTTCTTCCATATTTGCTATGGGCTAAATATGCTACTGCTCCCCACTCACTATTTTTCATTAAGTAAGAGTCTAGGTTTGCATTACTCAAACTATTTGTATCATAATTTAGCGCATTGGTAAATATATTAGTACAGGTAATATTTTGCCACGACGTTACTCCTGGCTTTGATACAGCCTTTATACTACTTGTTGTTAGTACGTTTCCTGGCTGTGATGCTGTTCCGTTTGTTTCTCCACTCATTTCATATTTTGCTACCCAAAAACCTGCTAACTGTGTTCCTGTGGTACTATTTCCGTCATAATAGAATGCGGGGTGGATATTCCAATTCCCTTGTCCACTTGCATTTTGATATGTTGTTCTTCCTGTTGTACTTACATTTGTTTTATCTTTTAAAAATTCTACTTCTATTGTTCCTGCTGTTGCTGTATGATATCCACTTGTTATACTATATGCATATCTTGGTATCCATACCCAATAACTTCCGTCACTTGTTTTTGCATTTGCCCATTTACTTGTGCCTTGGTTTGCTGTTGCCGTTGTTGTTGTTTGT
>CALYAQ010000097.1 GCA_944393615.1 uncultured Clostridia bacterium | reverse complement strand
AAAAAGCACTTAGTTGTACATTATTACTACTTGTAACACTAAAATATATTTATCTATTATATACTTGCATTTACTTTTTCAATTATCGGGTAAAAATATTTCAATAAATAATTTAGAGTATGATGTTAAAGTTCCAAATTTAATTAAATGGAATGAACAAGAACAACAATTAACAATGGATGAATGTGTTGGAGAAAATTTAGAGATAATGTTAAAAAACGATAGCACAAGAAAAAGAGGAATAGAAATTTTGAATTCTACAATGAATTTTATATTGAAAAATAATTTTTTGTGGCATGATTTTGCACCTAGGAATATTATAATAGATAATAATGTTATCTCTTTTGTTGATTTTGAACGTGGAATTTCATTAGATAAAAATATTGATAAGCGTTATTATTTAAGAGAAAATGTTTATGAAGAATATGTGGCATTTTTATTACCGAATGAAAGACCATTAAGTCCTAAAAAAATATTTAGTTTAACAAATGATGAAAAAGACTATATGCTTGATTTGAAAAATGTAAAAAGTAATAGAATTAAATTGATAGCTAAAAAAATAGGAATAGAAGATCAAATATTGTATAGTCAGTATTTAAAAATAACACAAATGTTAGTTGATGCTGAACAGCCATATATAATAAATGGTAACATTGAATTTCCAATAATACATTTAGAAAAAATCATGTCCGAATATGGATATGATAATTATATTGATGAAATATTTAAAAGTAAAAATAGAGTTTTAGAGGAGGAAAGAGATGTTTAAATATAAATTAGAAAAATATATTCCAATTGAAAAAGTTGAAGATTTTTATATATTAGAAGATACAAATTGTAAGAAGTATTTATTATATACCAAAGGTAATATAAATTATTGTTTAGATATAAAAGAAAACGGTTATATCCCTAAATCCGGACTAATGTTTGCTGAGATAATAGAAAAAAACATAAAAGATAAAAATGTTTTAGATTTAGGGACAGGTCAATTAGGAATATTAGCTATTCACTCTAGAATGTATGGAGCAAATAATGTTGATGCTGTTGATATAGATGATGAATGTATAATATGGTTAAATAAAATCGTAACGGATAATTGTATTGAAAAAGTCAATGTCTTGAAAAGTGATTTTTTTGATAATTTAGATTGCAAAAAAAAGTACGATGTAATTTTATCTAATCCCCCTCAAATGCCTATGATAAGTGGAAAAATGCATGATTCTGGTGGCGTAGATGGAAGAAAATATATAAATTTGATTTTAAAAAAGGCAGACAATTTTTAAGTGAAAAAGGTAAGATATATATATTAGTTTTTGATTTTTTGGGTACTAACATAAGAACAAATAATGAAAAATCATTATTTGAATTTGCAAAAGATATAGGATATACTAATATGAAAATAGTAAAACAGAGTGATAAAATTATTAAGCAAGGTAATATCACATTTGAAAATTGGAATTATATTAAATCTATATATCCTAAATATGAACTAAAAACAAAAAACAATAACTTATATATAAGCATACAAATTATTGAGTTTAGTATTTAATAATAAATATATTATAAATTAATATTGTATTGTTCACTCAATTTGTTTTTTATTAAATTAAATCTATCAAAAACAGACTGAACAACTTTGTTCTCATTGTACATTTTTATAAATTTTTCAAATGTTACAATTTGTGCATCTTTAATTTCAGATTCTTGTAATTTCAAATCTGAAATTTTAAAGTTAAGTTTGATTGTATAAATATCAACAAATTGATATTTATATAAATGAGTATCTAAATATTGCAAATCTGATTTAGTAATTGCAAGTCCCACTTCTTCTTGTATTTCTCTAAGTGCTGTTTGAGTGCTAGTTTCACCAGCTAAACAGCAACCACCTGGGCATTCCCATTCTAAAGGATGAGATTTTAGTTCACTTCTTTGGGTAATTAAAAGATTATTTTCATTATCCAATATCCAAACTTCAATGCCAACATTAAACTCATTTTCTTTTAAAGTACAACCCCTAGGCAATGTTTTGTTCATAGGTTGTCTATTTTTATCTACTACATCAAATAATTCCAAATAAATCACCTCCAATATAATTTTATTATACAATACTTTTTTTATAATGTTAATAGAATATTGTAAAATAATAGGGTAATTTCCAACTTATAGTTACAAACAAAAAAAGTATATATTTTATGTTAATTTATTTACCAACCTTATAAACCAATCAACTATATATATACTTTTTTAAATTAACAATTACATATATTGTATTTCAGCTATTTTACATTTTAAATTATATAATTCAAAAGTTGTTTCTGCAGTTGTATTCTCTAAATACATAATAACATATTTAGGCTCTTCTACTTTAATAATACCTTTTGTATTAGTAATATATTCTGCTATTGTTAAATATTTAGCATTATTAGAATTTGATACTATTTCATAATTTATCATTCCTTTTATACCTAAACTACTTTCGTTTTTAGATATATAAAATTGTCCTAATGTACATGGGTTCATTATTGCTCCACCCTTTATTTGTATTTTATTATCTTTTACATATTGTATATATTCTTGAACTTGTTGTTCTGTAATATCTTCAGCTAATAGTATTTTTTCTTTCCATGCATTCCATTCATTCTCTGTCATATCATACGATACATTAATTAATGCATTCATTATTTTTTCTGTTTTTTGTCTAATATTATTTAATGGTAGATAAGTTATATCTCGTACGCTATAATCTAAATACTTATATGGTGTACCACTATTTATATACCTTGACCAACTAGCATTGCCTGCCTCATAAAAACTATTTGGCATATATGCTAATATCATTCTATATTGACTTGAATTTGTAGGATAAAAGCTAGTTATCTCTGTCATTGGATAACTTCTATATTCTTCTGCGTATGCTCTTGTTAATATTGTTGCAATTTCAGCTCTTGTTATTTTTGAATCAGGGTTCATTAACCCTAAATCATTTCCTATTATTATTCCTAAATAATAGCATTCTTTTATTGGTTTTATATAATCAATACCATATTTATTGATTGATATTGTTACATCTTTAAATGGTAAATCTATTTCACTTCTTTCATTATTCGTTATCGGTTTTTTGGCATATTCTATTAATGATTGATATACCATATATATTACTTCTTTTCTAGTTATTGGTTTATCTACGTTATTATCTACAAACATATTTTGAGGAGCTATCCCTGTATCTTTAGCATATTGAACATAATTACTTGCCCAATGTTTCTCTCCATTTTGTATATTTTTGTTATAGCTTGCTACGATTAACTTTATTGCTTCTGCGTATGTCACTGTATTATCTGGTCTAAAAGTTTCGTCTGGATATCCATTTATAGCACCTTTATTAGTTAAATATTCTACATATTCTTTTGACCAATGTGTATCCATATCTGTTAAATTACTTGCATAAATACTACCTACAAAAAAAATAGTCAAACTCAAAAAAATACATACAATAT
>CALYAQ010000096.1 GCA_944393615.1 uncultured Clostridia bacterium | reverse complement strand
TTGGACGTAAATATAACTTCGTTCCTATAAAGTTCTCTATTATCTCTTCTATAAATTTTGTTTTATCTACATATAAAAAGCCTTTACTTACTATTTCTTTAAAATCGCTTGTACCTATTGGTAATTTCCTCACTTTTCCACACTTCCTCTCTATATACAATTATCTTATATAATCTATTATTATTATATATTATATAAAAACTTTTATCAAGCATATTTACATCTTTTTCAATTATCGGTATTTTATTATTATGTTTTTTACTACTCCTTTTATTTTTTTATCAAAAATGTTGCAACTCGTATGTATTGATTTTGCATTATTCATGTTTAAATTTACATAAACTTGACTTTTCTTTAGGAATTTGCTAAAATATATCTATGTTTAAAACTAAAGATTTTACAGGAACGTTCAATGAAACAATTTTATTTGAACAACTTTTGCCAAGAGAACCTACTGGTATTGCTAGACAAGTATCTCATACATTAAATAATTGTAATATGTATATTAAAAACTGTACTGTTAATTTATGCATTACAGATGACATCTCTAAATATTGTAACCACATTTATTTACATGACTATATTGGAAAATCTGATTACAAAACAGATTGCTCATATATGCAATACATAGACTTAAAAGCTCCTCTAGGTAATAACATCTATTTTGTAATTTTACGAGTAAGTAGAAGCACAAATTTATCTACTGGAAATGTTTTTATCTCAATTAATATGTGCTATATTAGGGATGCTAATACTAGTGTACGACTTTTGCAATATTCGTATGACAGATGTATTTTAGAAGTAGCTAAAGGATATTAAGAAAAAATTTTATATTTTTTCTTTTTTTTAAAAAAATATTTTACATTTTAAAACAATATATGATATAATATGACTATGATAAAAATTTGGAGGTATAATTTTATGAAAAGATGTAATCGTTGCGGTTGTTTTTTTATTGGTACTGAAGAAGTATGTGCCAATTGTATACCTAATGATAATAACGATAAAGCTAAATTATCAGATTACTGTTCTACAAATACAGTATTGTCATTTGAAGACATGATAGATAAAACAGGAGTTAGTCCTGCAAATCTATCTCGCTACTTATCAATGAATGAATTTTTGCAATATTCAAAAAAAGTCAAAAAAGAAAATGATATAGGTTTTTAATCTATATCATTTATATTTATATCTATATTATCTTTCGTATCATATTATTGAGTAACACTATTAATATACTTTTCCGGATCCACAGTTTGACCATTTATTCTAACTTCAAAATGTAAATGTGGTCCTGTCGTTCTACCAGTCATACCAATTGTTGCTATTTGTGTACCACTTAAAACAAAATCGCCTTGTTCAACTAATAACTTATTACAATGTGCATAATACGTAATTACATTATCAGCATGTTGAATAATAACTATACGTCCGTACGAACCTTTAACACCTGAATATATTACTTCTCCCGTAGCAGCTGCATATATTGGGGTATTCATAGGTTTTGCTATATCTAAACCTGTATGGAATTCAGAACCTCTATAACCATACCTTGATGTTATAGTTCCTCTTAAAGGTGTTTCAAATTCGATACCAGTTTCTATATATGTACCCTCACTAGTCTTTTTAACAGTTGCTAGTGCTGGTCTTTTTACAACTTCTTTATATTGTTCCTCAACCAATGCAACTAAATCATTTAAAGTAGATACTTCTGGTGCAATCAAATGTGCTTCTTTGATTGTAAAAGTAACATTTGTATTACCAACTGTTTCAACTATTTGATTTAATAAAGATTCTATATCATCTTGAATAGGTAACATCGCTATTTCTACATCATCTGCAAAAACAGTATGTACTCTAGTATATACATCCGCATAAGAAATAACTTTTTCATAAGCTTTTTCATTGTCTATATATTTCTCTCTTTCCACAAGCATAAAACTATATTGTGGTTCTTCTTGCATATCTACATAAGCGATGTTTTCATCTTTTTGATTAATAAAGTTATCAATTTTATTGACAAACTCTTCTTTATTATCAATATACCCTACTACATCTTGTGCCATTGTTACTTTATATACTGGTTTATATGTCATTACTACTATTAATAACGTTAGTATTAACATAGCAATAACTACTGCAACTATTTTTGATACATTTTTTAGTATATTAATCATTCTCAGGTTAACTTCACTAATAATAAACATCTCCTTTACTAACTTAAAGTTAATCGCACAATTAATATTTTAACATTTCTACCGTTTTTTAGCAAACCCTTTAAGCCGTAATATTTATATAATATCAGTTCTAAGAGCTTTTGAGCCTTGATTATATATTCGACTTTCTCTTTATATCTCCCTAATGCTCACTTTTTCTTAACATTCCTATTATTTTTGCATTTTATTTTTCAGTTATTACTACTCTAAATGAAGATAAAGCGTTAATTCCCCCACTTGATGGGCTGTAATAATATAGTCCAACTATATTTTCTTCCCTTATAACACCTGCACCACCCCTAAATATAAATGGATAAGCATTGTTCATCATACCTGAGCTTGCAAAATACCAACTTGTTTTAGAATTTCCATGTCCATACAATGATGTTTCATATATAGCATCCCCAAACTTATATCTAGTCAAATCATAATTTGCTATTTGTGTATCTAAACTACCAACATTATATATATCTACATAATCTTTATTTGTTTGTTCTACTAAAACTTTTCCAAATTCATTTAAAGATTTACTGTTATTATTCAAATATGCAGCCATTCTTTCAATAGCACCACCTACCATATCATATACTCCATATACATTACCAGTAGTACTTGCTTTTACTCCATTAGAAGAATTCCATAAAAATGTAACATCATCTATTGAAGAACCATATTTTTTATCCGAACTACTTCTTGCACTATACCCAGTTTTAGTTCCGTTTTGGTCATAATAATTATTACTCCATATTTCATTATTATTTCTTCCGTATGTACTTTGGGTTAAATATGCAACCGCTCCCCATTCTGTATTTTTCATCATGTGTGTATTAGCTTGTTCAGAATTTAATCCATATATATCATTATTTACCATATTCTTTGATACTGTAAATTGATTATTCATATCAATATTAGTCCATGAATAGCAATCATAATAGCTCTTGTATGTTAAATTGGTTGTATTGGTATCGTTATTGCCTTGTCCTATTTGTCCATATTCATGTGTACTTGCTTCAAATTTTGATACCCATATTCCTGATACTTCTCCAAACGCCCTAAATGCTGGATGCACAACATAATCTTTACTGCTATTAGTATTATTAGGATCAATTGGTGTACCGTCATACGCTACATTTGTATCATCTACCAAGAATTTAATATCTATAATTCCATAAGAAGATGTATGATAATTATCTGGAGATATTTTATATGCATATCTTGGTATCCACACAAACATACTACCATCTAAATTATCTATATTATTATCTGTGTAATCTTGTAACATAACATTTGCCCATATCTTCTTTTCATAGTTATACCAATCTTCTTCTTCTACATCTATGACCAAATCCCAATATTCAAAATCTTCGTTATATATTACTGGAGTCATACCTTCTAAAAGCTTCGGTGCATTTGCTCCTGAGCCATCTATATCGTGTGCAACCGTATAATGTATTAATAATTTGTCAAGTGTATATTTAATAGTACCGTCCTTATATTCAAAAGGATTTAATGAAAACACCAATGCTTGGTCATAATTTACTAAATACAGACCCGATACATCGTTTACCCCTAAATACTTTAATTCCTCATCAGATAAAATATAGAAGTCTTCATTTATATCAGTTTGTAATATTTTACTTATATCTTCATATTCCTTTTGCTTACTACTTTGTCTTAAACTTGCATCAAGCCCATAATAGTTATAATATGGGTCAATATCTTTTTTCTCATTTTCAGATAGAACCAAGCTAAATACAGCTAATAGGTCATTATCAAATTTGTTTTCAGCTCGTTTTTCTGCAGTAGTTATAAAATATATTAATACAGACAGCATCAATATTATTACTAATGTTAGTACTAGAAAAAGTAGCATGAAAAATCTTCTTTCTTTTTTTATTCTTTTTTCTTTTTCTTGTTTAAATATTCTATCTTGTTCAATCTTTTCTTTTTCTTTCTCGTTCAATACACTTCACCTCTATCTCTAATATATATAGCTATTATATATTATCTATTTTAAGATTTCAAGTCTTGCAAATTTAGCCATTAATCTTTTAGTTCCAAACGTTTCAAAATTTATCTCTACTTTCAAATCATCTTCATCAGGTTCAACAGATATTATTGTACCTTTACCGAACTTTCTATGATTTACATTAACACCTGGCTTAAATTTAGATAAATCAACATCTTCCATTTGACTATTAGAATTGTTTAAACTATTAAGAAAAACTTCTGGTGTTTTAAACACATTGTTAACCTTGTTCGTTATTTTAGACAATTGGTCATTGCTTAACATTTCCACCTTTTTAATCGTATCATCAATATATTCAATTAAATTCGGCGAAATTTCTTTTAAAAATCTTGAAGGTATTGCACAAGAAGTATTACCATATATTGTTCTAATTTTGGCTGATATTAAGTGTAAATTCGTTTTTGCCCTAGTAACCGCTACGTAACACAATCTTCTTTCTTCCTCAACACCATTTTCTTCAAGCATTGACTGATTAGAAGGAAATAGCCCTTCTTCTAGTCCGCAAACAAATACCACTGGAAACTCTAAACCTTTTGCATTGTGCATAGTCATTAAAACCACATAGTCTTGTTCTTCGTCTAAGTTATCTATATCTGATACCAATGATATACTTTCCAAAAACATACCAAGGTTATTTTCTGCACTTTCCGAACTAAACTCCATTGCTATTGTTTTTAATTCTTCTATATTTTCTAATCTAGATTGTGCTTCTACTGTATCCTCTGCTTCTAGCATTTGTTTATATCCACTCATATCAAGTACCCAATCTATTAGTTTTTCTATACTCATATTATCTTTTTCTTGCCTAAAATCATTTATCATTTGTGCAAAATTCTTAAGCACGCTTGTACCTTTTAGAGTATATATATCAGCTTGTTCTATTATATTAAACATTGTAGTATTACTTTCAACAGCAATATCTAATATCTTATTTACCGTAGTATCTCCAATTCCCCTTTTAGGTTCATTAATTATTCTTCTTAAACTTACAGAATCTGCCGGATTTTCTATAACCCTTAAATATGCAATTATATCTTTTATTTCTTTTCTATCATAGAACTTCATGCCACCAATTACTTTATATGGTATTCTTTCCTTTAAAAATATATCTTCAATAGCTCTTGACTGTGCATTAGTTCTATATAGTATTGCACAATCACTATATTTCCTACCACTTCTAACTTCTTTATTAATACAATCAGCAATATATTGTCCTTCAGCATATTGATCCTTTACATTTGCATATATAGGTTTGGCACCTTCTTTTTTATCTGTCCATAAATTTTTTTGTATCTTTGCTTGGTTATTTTTTATAATATCATTTGCAACATCTAATATATATTGTGTTGAACGGTAATTTTGTTCAAGCTTTATGATTTTAGCACCAGGATAATCTTTTTCAAAATTTAATATATTTGATATATCCGCTCCTCTAAATGCATATATTGATTGGTCATTATCTCCAACTACAAATAAATTACCATACATTCCAGAAAGCAAATTTATTAAAGTAAACTGTGGCTTATTAGTATCTTGATACTCATCTACCATTATATATCTAAATTTTTGTTGATAATATGCTAAAACTTCAGGATTGTCAAGCAATATTTTAATTGTGCAAAGGATTATATCGTCAAAATCTAGTCCGTTATTTTGTTTTAATTTTTTTTGATACAATGAATAAATTTGCGCAACCTTACTTTCCCAATAATCATTTCCTGCATTAATCTCATATTTTTTTTCGTCTATCATTTCACTTTTTGCTTTACTAATTGACCCTTGTACCTTTTTTTCACTAAAAATTTTGCTATCTATATTTAATTCCCTCAAACACTCTTTTATAATTGTTTTTGTATCTGTTGTATCATAGATATTAAAACTTGATGTAAAACCAATTTTGTCAATATGTTTTCTTAATATTCTTGTACATATAGAATGAAAAGTTCCTGTCCATATACTATTTGCATCATTACCAATAACCATTTCAATACGTTCCTTCATTTCATTTGCGGCTTTATTTGTAAAAGTAATAGCCAATATGTTCCATGGTTTCACATCTGGTTTTTGGCTAAGTATATACGCAATTCTTTGTGTTAACACCTTTGTTTTTCCACTTCCAGCACCTGCTATTACTAATACAGGTCCTTCTGTTGTCGTTACTGCTAATTCTTGTTCATGATTTAATCCTTCTAAAATGTTCATATATTTTATACTCCTTTAAAAAAGTTAGAATGCTTTATAGCTATCTAACTTTTATTTTAATCGATTTTTTCTAATTTCCATAACCCATGTTTGTTACAATATGCATATACCGTACTATTTGGAATATATTCAAATACAGTTTTAGGCTCTTGACCTGGTTTAAATGCAACTCTTGTAGTCTTATTATCTCCTACAATTGCAACCCATTGAATATAGTGGTCTTCTTCCATCGGATGCATTACTTCCCCTATATCTACATACACTTTATCATTTTCCACCTTGCATACTGGAATATGTTTTTCAGGTGCACCTTGTCCAGCATTTGCATCCATAAGTTCCATTTCCTTACCACAGCAAACAACCTTTGGCCCCATGTTTCTTATCATACCAATTTGATTTCCGCATATTGTACAAATATAGAATCTTGTATTTTTCTCCATAAAAGTTCCTCCTTATTAATAATTGTTAGCTTTTAACTCAAAATATGCTTGTGGGTGTGAACAAACAGGGCACACTTGTGGTGCCTCTTTTCCTATATGTATGTGTCCACAATTTCTACATATCCAAACTTCTTGTCCTTCTTTTGTAAATATTTTTCCTTCTTCTAAATTTACAAGTAATTCCTTATATCTTTCTTCATGTTCTTTTTCTATTTTTCCAACAGCTTCAAATAGATATGCAATTCTGTCAAACCCTTCCTCTTTTGCAACTCTTGCAAACTCAGCATACATATCTGTCCATTCGTAATTTTCTCCTTTAGCTGCATCTTCTAAATTTTCCTTTGTTGAAGGAACTTGTCCGTCATGTAATAACTTGAACCAAATTTTCGCATGTTCTTTTTCATTACTTGCTGTTTGTTCAAATATATCTGCAATTTGTTCATAACCGTCTTTTTTGGCTTTTGATGCATAATACGTATACTTATTTCTAGCTTGGCTTTCCCCAGCAAATGCTGCCATTAAATTAGCTTCTGTCTTACTTCCTTTTAATTCCATTTTATCACTCCTTATTTTATATTTTTATTATATCTTTCTATATGGAAAATTTCAATAGTAACATAGAAAATTATGTGGAAAAAATATAAAAGAAAAACGAAAAATAGAAATATAGGAATACCCATATTTCTAAAAAACTTTGGTTTCTATATATATTATCTTGTTTTTAAGACAGTTGTACAGCATTAACCTCAACCGTTCCTGTCAATAAATTATTATTAGACATTAGCTCTATTGCTCTACTTTTTTGTTCATCACTTAATTCATCCCAAGTCGGTACTTTAAATTTAAAATATACATTTCCAGTTGTGCTGTATTGCATTTCCCACTCAGCAGTTACAGGATTAACATATTCTCCAATTGTGCTAAAGTTCAAAATATCCCCCTCAGCTGTTATTGAATATTCTATAGGTTCAGGTTCAGTGTTTGATATTGAAATATTAACACTAACCGCAAACTCGTTATTAGCTGCTAAACTAAATGGTATTCCATTGGTATCAAAATTTTCTTTTGTTGGAATAAGTTCTAATTGCCAACCAAATCGATTAGATGTTATTTTTTCACTCAAATTACCAATTTGTATATATCCCTCATCTCCAAACATCAAAGATTTTGTTTTTTCAAGAACATCATTTTTATTTATATAAAACCATCCATCTGTTACATTACAACTTTTATTATTTGAATGTCTTATTAAACTTAATGTTGCATCTGATGTATCAACAAATATTTTATGCAAGGTAGTAATGTTATATACAATTTCTTGTTCATAGTACTTTGCTGTTATTGTTAATTCTCCATATTCACATTCATCATTAGTATACGCAATTCCATTTGTACCTATTATAACATTTTCTCTATTACTGCTCCATTGTATCAATGAATTATCTAGAATTTCATTAGTTGCATTATTAATTACTGAAAAACTATAATTATTATTAGGCAACAAATATTTTATTTGATTATATTCTAACACATTATTAGGTTCTACTATATTTAATGCTAACTCTCCTACTGTTACTACAAAATTGGTACTTTTAGATATTTGATTTTCGGTATAACTTAAACCTATTGTTACTTGACCTAAATTTTTTAATATTGTATCATTTTCACATACATACCCCTCATTTATTATTTTACTTGTTCCATTATTATAATTTGCCTTAATTGATACACCTGTTAAATCTATACTTTCTCCTATTAGGTATTGCGTCTTATTTGGTAAATTTAACATTTCTATACTACTCAATTCTACTGCATTTACTGTTATTATTACTGTATTTGACACTGTATTTCCATTTCCGCTACTATCTTGCCACGTATTTTCAGCTACTGATATTGTTAATGTTCCAGTTATATTACAATCTATTTCATACGTATATACATTATTATTACTTGACACATCAGTTACATTTACTGTTGCTCCATTTGGTTTTGTTATAGTTATATCTTCTTTATTATAGTTTGTTACCTCTTCACTTAACGTTACTGTTATTGTAGCCTTTTCT